>NZ_CAKKMF010000002.1 GCF_918697925.1 Arthrobacter sp. Bi26 | reverse complement strand
GCCCAGACCAGGACCATGTTCCTGCGGTGGGTGGGAGCGGCCGGCCGGGGGCCCGGATTCGTCATGTGCGTGGGCCTTCCGGACTCGGCTGGGGTGGTGCCTCCGACGTTAGGCCGCGCCGGGGGCGAAGTCCACGGAGCGCGCGGGGCGCGGCCAAAGTCGGACGAAACTCCCGCATCATGGTCCACTACGCTGGCACTCATGAGCCGGAAAATTACTGTCAGCCTGCCGGACGCCTCGTTGCGTAAATACCTTCAGCCGCACGCAGACGTCACGATCCTGGAATGGGACCTCACCGGTGAGCCGCCGCTGCCCCGGATCGACATCGTGGTGCCGCCCTACATGGGAGGCCCGCAGGTCCTGCAGGGGCTGGAACGGGTGGACACCGCCCTGGTGCAGAGCCAGTCGATCGGGTACGACGGGGTGGCGGAGTTCCTGCCGTCCGGACGGGTCTTCGCCAACGCGTCCGGCGTGCACGAAACCTCCACGGCGGAGCTGGCACTCGCCCTGATCCTCGCCAGCCAGCGCGAGTTGCCCCGCCTGATCCAGCACCAGCAGGAGGGCAGCTGGGATGCCAGGCCCACGGCCAGCCTGGCCGACCGCCGCGTCCTGATAGTTGGCTACGGCGGGGTGGGCAAGGCGATCGAGGACCGGCTCCTGCCCTTCGAGACCAGCGTGACCCGGGTGGCCAGCACGGTGCGGATGGATGAACGCGGCCAGGTCCACGGTATTGCGGAACTCCAGGCGTTGCTGCCGGTGCACGACATCGTGGTGGTGGGGGTTCCGCTCAGCGACTCCACCCGGCACCTGATTGATGACGCTTTCCTCGCGGCGATGCCGGACGGCGCCCTGGTGGTGAACGTGGCCCGCGGTCCGGTGGCGGACACCGATGCCCTGGTCCGGCACACCGCCTCCGGACGGATCCGCGCCGCGCTGGACGTCACCGATCCCGAGCCCCTGCCGCAGGACCACCCGCTGTGGCTGGCCCCGGGTGTCATCATCAGCCCGCACGTGGGCGGGGCGAGTTCGGCGATGCGGCCGCGGATGGGCCGGCTGCTGCAGCGGCAGATCGAGCTCATGCTGGCAGGTGAGCCGCCGGTGAATGTGGTGCTGAACGGCTGACAGCTGAGCGGCTGGGATCGACGGGTCCAAGGCCCCTGTCTTTGCCGCCCTCAGCGGAGTAGCACTGAATAGCCAGGGCTGCGGTCGGTGATGCAATCCGCGCCCGCCGAGGGAGGAACCGCGCATGGCGCCCGAACCGCAGGAGTGGAGTGCATCGTCCACGGCGGCATCTGCCATGTCCCCGTTCGATGCCGTCATTTTTGACCTCGACGGGGTGGTCACTGACACAGCTGAAATTCACGAGATGGCGTGGAAGGAGCTATTCGATGGCGTCCTCCAGGATCCACGCGTACCCGGCACGACCGGTGGGGACCCCTTCACGGGCAGCGACTACCGGCGCTTCGTCGACGGTCGTCTGAGGGAAGAGGGAATCCGCGCCTTCCTCGAATCGCGGGGAATCGCCATTCCGGCAGGACAACCTTCCGATCCGCCCGGTACATGGTCCGTAGCTGGACTCAGTGCCCGCAAGAACGAGATCTTTAATCGGAGACTCAAGAAGGGCCGTGTTCGGGTGTTTGCCGGGACGGTGGACCTGCTCCGGAGACTGCGTAAGGGGCACATGAGGACGGTGCTTGCCTCCTCAAGCCGGAACGCCCGAGCCATTTTGAAACGCGCCAGGCTGCTGGACGATTTTGATCTCATCATTGACGGGCGGGCTGCAGCGGCTCTCCACCTGCCCGGGAAACCTGATCCTGCCCTTTTTCTCGAGGCGGCCCGTCAAATTCGTGTGCCCGCGGCGCGGGTGGCCGTAATTGAAGACGCGGTGGCTGGTGTCCAGGCCGCGCGGGCCGGAGGCTTCGGGCTGGTTGTCGGGATCGACCGGGCCGGGCAGCGTGCCGAGTTGGAAGCGGCAGGAGCCGACGTGGTGCTCAATGATGTCAGCGAATTCGATATCGGCCTTGTTCTTGCCGATCCCTGGCATCTCATCTACGAAGGCATGGATCCTGCCCACGAGGGCCATCGGGAGGCGCTGACCACCCTGGGCAACGGGTACATGGCTGTCAGGGGAGCCGCGCCGGAAAGCGCTGCAGACGGAATTCACTATCCGGGAACGTACCTGGCCGGGATCTATAACCGCCTCACGAGCGAGGTCCATGGGCAGCAGACCGAGGATGAGCACATGGTGAATGCGCCGAACTGGCTGCCTGTGGACGTTGCCGTGGTACCTGGCCGCTGGTGGTCGGCTGGAGGGCTCCGGTTACGCAGTGAGCACCGCGAACTCGATATGAGGCGGGCACTATTGTCTCGGACGGTCGTGCTCGAGACCGATGACGGCCGCCAGCTGGAAGTCATGCAGCGCCGCCTCATATCCGCGGCGCAGCCCCATTTGGCGGCGCTGGAAACGACGTTGACGGCGCGCGGCTGGGACGGGCAGCTGCTGGTTCGCGCCGCTCTCGATGCGGGGGTCACCAATTCAAACATTCACGCCGATGCCCTGCTGGCCCACCGGCATCTGCGTCCCGTGTCTTTTGGAACGACGGCAAACGGAACCGACTGGATCGAGGTGGCCACCAGCAGCAGCCATATCAGGATTTGCACGGCTGCCCGAATTCTTGGGCCTATGGCCGGGGTCCAGGAGCAACAACCAGCGCCGGACGCCACTGCGGCTACCCGGCTGAAAGGCAGGCTGTACCGTGATGCCCTGCTTGAGCTGCGGGCCGGGGCGCCAACAGCCTTCTGCAAAATGGTTGCGGTGGTTTCTTCGCGGGACACAGCCATATCGTCACCCCTTGGAGGGGCCCTGGATGTCTTGGCCCGGGCACCGGCTGGCTTCGACCAGATCCTGGCGGCACATGAGTCTGCCTGGCAGCGTTTGCTGGCCGCCTTTGCTTTGGAACTGAACACCGACCGGCAAACACAGCTGATCCTGAACCTTCATGTATTTCATGTCCTCCAGACCCTCACGCCGCATGCGGCCGAGCTGGATGCCGGCGTTCCTGCCCGGGGGCTGCATGGAGAAGGGTATCGCGGCCACGTGTTCTGGGATGAGTTGTTCGTCCTGCCCGTGCTCACATCCCGGCTGCCTGCCACCGCCAAGTCCTTGCTCGACTACCGCTGGCGGAGGCTGGACGCGGCGCGCGATGCCGCACGGAAGGCAGGGCTGCGGGGAGCGATGTACCCCTGGCAGAGCGGGAGCAACGGGCGGGAGGAAACCCCGCATTGGAAATTCAACCCTCGACTCAATGACTGGGTGGAGGATTATTCCAGCCTTCAACGCCATTCGGGCCTGGCGATTGCCTATAACACCTGGCAGTACTTCGAGGCCACCGGAGACCGGGCTTGGTTGACCGAGCGGGGGGCTGACATCCTGGTCGAAGTCGCGCGTCTGTTCGCTTCAATGGCCATGCATGATGCCGAGGCAGACCGGTTCCACATCATGGGCGTGATGGGACCGGACGAATACCACACCGGCTACCCCGACCGGCCGGGGGAAGGGGTCAATGACAACGCCTATACCAACGTGATGGCCGCCTGGATCTGCGGGAGGGCGCTCCACCTCTTGAGGGGTGCGCTGCAGCCCCACGAGCAAGAGGACCTGGCATCGCGGCTGGACGTCGCGCCGGAGGAACTGAACCTTTGGGAACACATAAGCCACCGCATGTATGTCCCGTTCCACGGGGCCGGAATCATCAGCCAATTTGAGGGATACAGCGGCCTCAAAGAACTCGACTGGGAACACTACCGCCACCTCTACGGCAATATCGAACGCCTCGATCTGATCCTCGAAGCAGAACACCAAACACCCAACGACTACATGCTGGCCAAGCAGGCCGACGCCCTGATGCTGCTCTACCTGCTCGGGGAGCAGCAGCTGACCGATTTTCTCGGAACTCTCGGCTACTGCGTAGACTCAACCATGCTGGCCAGGACTGTTGACTTCTACCTCGCCCGAACGGCCCATGGATCGACCCTGAGCCGCATGGTCCATGCCTCCGTCCTGGCCGCCATGGACCCGGAACGGGCATGGAGTACCTTCCGTGAAGCGCTCGACGCCGATCTCGACGACACGCAGGGCGGCACAACCCGTGCCGGAATCCACCTCGGCGCCATGGCGGGCAGCATCGACACCGTGCAACGAAGCTTCGCCGGGCTCCGGATGGAACAGGACGAACTGGTCTTTGATCCCCGGCTGCCCGCGGGTTTGCGCAGACTGGGCTTCATCGTCCGGTACCGGGACCAGCCGCTGGAGGTGGTCTTGGACCACAAACGGCTGACGGTGGCCGCCGCCGCAGGCGCCGGACATCCCGTAAGGGTGCGTCTGGGCCCTGACACCGTCAGGTTGCATGCCGGGAAGTCACACAGCTTCCATCTTGGACCTCCGCGCTAAGTGATTCCCGTGACGCAGCCTCTTGTACAGGTAGTCGGCGGCCAGCACCGCCGGGACGGCAAGCAATGCCATTGCCCATCCCTGCGGGGGCGGAGGGGCCTGGCCCAGCAATGCTGCGACCGGTTCCACGCCGAGAAAAACTCCCAACGCCGCGAGTTCAAACAGGACGGACCACAGAAGCAGGCGGTTAGTGAACCAGCCCAACTGCCACGGCGGCCGGGTGGAGCTGCGGCAGGCGTAGGCGTTTGCCATCTGCCCCAGCACCACGGCGGCGAAGGCTGCACCGGAAGCCGAAAGCAGCACGCTAGCGGAAGGAGGCGCACCGCCAAAGCTCCATCCGCCTTCCCTCAGCACGACGACAAAAGCCATCATCTCCACGAGCGCCTCGACGGGCCCGAGCAGGGCGAAGACGCGGACCAGTAAGTCTCTGTCCATCAGGTGACGGCGCTCGGGCGGACGCTTCATGAGGCCTTTGCTCGGTGGTTCCGCTCCCAGCGCCAGCGCCGGCAGCAAGTCTGTGCCGATGTCCAGGAACAGGATCTGCAGCACGCCAAGGGCAAGCGGAAAGGCGCCCCCTGAGAAGGCCCAGATCACGAACGGTGTCAGCTCAGCCACGTTGTCGGTTAGGTGGTAGGTGAGGAACCGGCGGATATTGGCATACGTGGCGCGACCCTGCTCGATGGCGGCCACTATTGTGGCGAAGTCATCGTCCAGCAGGACCAGGTCTGCCGCTTCCCTTGCCACGTCGGTGCCGGCAACTCCCATGGCGATGCCCACGTCCGCTTCCTGCAGCGCTGGCCCATCGTTCACCCCGTCCCCGGTCATCGCCACAACATGCCCGCGTCCCTGCAACGCCCTGGCGACCCGCAGTTTCTGTTCAGGGGACACCCGGCTGATGACGACGCCATCATGATCCAGCATCGCGCCGAGGACCTCTTGGTCCTCGGGCAGTTCAGCGCCTTCCAACACCCGCTCATCGCCCAGCATCAAGCCGACCTCACGGGCGATTGCCGCCGCCGTCGTCGGGTGGTCCCCTGTGACCATGGCAACCTTGACGCCAGCTTCCCGGGCTGTTCGCAGGGCCTGCGCGACAGCGGGTCGGGGTGGATCATGAAGCCCGATGAGACCCAGAAGTGTCAGCCCGGACTCCACCGAATCAGCTGTCAGGGAGCCCTCCGCCAGCTCATTGAGCTCGGCTGGCGTCAGGGAGCGCTCGGCAACGGCCAGCAGACGCAGCCCCTGGCTGGCCATCCGCAGTATTTGCTGATCCACGTCAGCGGTGCCGGAGGAGAGGTGCGGGCGGTCGCGGTCGGCTGGCACACAAAGGGGGAGGACTGCTTCCGGCGCCCCCTTCATCGATAGCGTGGTCCCCACGATCACCGATTCACGCCGCCGCCCCGGGCTGAATCCGAACCGGATCGCAGACTCCCGGTCCGGCCAGCCGGCAGGGTTGACCAGCCGTTGCAGGAGCGCGGCCAGTGCCGCCTCCATGGGGTCGCCTTCCGGATACCACTCACCGTCGCGCAGAGTGATCGTTCCCCTTGATGCCAAGGCCGCAGCTGCGCTGACCCTGCCCGCCCGGGCGATAGCCTGTTCACTGCCCGCTACGGAGGCGATCGGTTCGTACCCTTTTCCAGCCACGGTCACGGTACCCTCCGGCGTCCACACCTGCACGGCGCTCATCCGGTTCTGAGTCAGTGTGCCGGTCTTGTCCGTGCAGATGAAAGTTGTCGAGCCAAGGGTCTCGACTGCCTGCAGATGCCTAACGAGCGCCTTCCTGTGGGCCATCCTCTGGGCCCCCATCGCCAACGACAGAGTTACCGTGGGCAGTAGCCCTTCGGGGATCAGGGCTACCGAGACTCCGATCGCGAAGAGGAATCCGCTGTGCCAAGAGACACCTATGGCTGCAGATATCAGGAAGAACAGCAGCCCCACGCCCAGGGCCACGACGGCGATGGTCCGGACGATTCGCCTCAGCTCCATCGTCAGCGGACTTGGCGGCGGCTGAACCGTTGCGGTGAGCGCGGTGATTTCCGCGAGCCGGGTCCGCCGTCCGGTTGCCGTAACGATGCCCTCGGCCTCTCCGTTGGTCAGGAAGGTCCCTCCGATTCCGGCGTCCATCGGCTGCTTGGTGACGGCATCACTTTCCCCGGTCAGCATCGACTCATCAACGGTGCAGCTGTCCGTGAATCCGAACTGAAGGTCCGCCGGTATGCGGTCGCCTGCGGAGAGAATGACGACGTCCCCGGGCACGAGGTCTGCTGCGTCCAGGCTGACCGAACGGCCGTCCCGGCGGACCCGGACCTGCGATGGCAGCAGGGCACGTAACTTGGCGGCGGCATGTTCGGCGCGTTCTTCCTGCACGTAGGAAAACAGGCCGTTAATGAGGACCACGGCTACGACGGCCACTCCGAGCTGTGGCATGCCGGCGATGAAGGCCATCGCGGCGGCAACCCACAGAAGCGCGGCGAAGAAGTGAGTGAATTCCCTCAGGAAGCGGCCCCAGGCCGGGGCGGACGCGACTTCCGGTATGCGGTTGGGGCCATGCCGGGCGAGCAGGGACTGCGCCTCCCGGGCGGACAGGCCCGTCGCATGTGGCAAGTTCCCGATCATTACCGGTCCTGCCAGCGGGCGCCCCCAGGCAACGCTGGGACAGCACCCCCTACCCGCCAAGCACGCATGGTTCCCCCTTTCATGGGGCAACGCGGCTCTGCCGGGGGCTTACTCCGGCCGGGTGCAGATTTCCGTCATTCCAACCCGGCGCGGGTGGCATCATCCAGCGGGCCCGACCAGGTCAGCGGCCGGGCGATCTGGAAGCGCCTGCCGCTCACGCTGCCCGGGACAATCCGTACGAAGTGATCCTTGTTTCCGGTCTCCCACGGAAAGAGGAGCGGCCCAATCGTGTCCAAAACCTCTTGCGTGCTTTCGAGGGCTGTGGCTTGGCCCTTCACCACAACGCTCCACGCGACGCCGGCATCCGCATCGACGCCGTCGGCTTCTATGGCAACCGGGGTTCCCGCCAGGGCAGCGGAGAGTTTTGTCCCCCCACCCGTACGAAAGACCAGAGTTCCGTGTTCGACTTTGTAGTTGACGGGGAAAATGTCCGGGTGGTCATTCACCCAAACAGCGAGGCGACCCACCGAAACACTGCCCAACAGCCGCCAGCACTCTTGCGTTGCGAGGACATCTGCCACCGGTAATGATGCATCGTTCAACATGGCGCCGACCTTACGCCGTCGCCCGGTGGCCAAACAGGGCCCAAGGACCCTCGAAGCCAGCAGCGCCGGCAGGCGGCCAAGCTTGATCCCTATCCGGACTCGATACGCCGATTCACCGCACCAAGGTCATTGGGCTCTAGGTTCATCCCGGAGGGAGGCGAACGATGGTTGCACGGGCGAGGGGTTGCTGAATGCCGGGCGCCCGGGCAACGCTTGCTGGCAAGAACCATGATGGGCGGAACTTTCAAATGTTGGAACGGCATGTGGTCTGGTTTGAGGACGTCGGCATGGGTGACGTTCCGGAAGTCGGCGGGAAGAACGCGTCACTGGGCGAGATGACCCGGTCACTCATGACCAGCGGCGTGCGCGTCCCTGCCGGTTTTGCTACAACGGCCGCCGCGTACCGGGCGTTCGTGGAGGCGAATGGCATCGATTCGGCGCTTCACCAAAGACTCCAGCTGTTTCGCGCCGGTGAAGCATCGCTCCGCGACACAGGGGAGGCGCTCAGGTCCTTGGTCCTCAACAGCTCATTCCCGGACGACATTGCCGAAGCGATCGTGAACCATTACCGGTCACTGGCTAAACGGTCCGGACTCGATGATCCAGCCGTGGCCGTTCGTAGTAGTGCCACGGCAGAAGACTTGCCGGACGCCAGTTTCGCGGGCCAACAGGAGAGCTTCCTCAACGTTGCGGGGGAGGCGGAACTGCTCGACGCGTGTCGCCGCTGTTACGCGTCGCTGTTCACCGACAGAGCCATCAGTTATCGGGAACTGAAGAATTTCGATCACTTGAGCGTGGCCCTGTCCATTGGCGTGCAACTGATGGTGCGATCTGACGTGGGTGCCTCGGGAGTCATGTTCTCCATCGACACGGAGTCCGGCTTTCCGCGGGCGGCCGTGATCAGCGCGGCGTGGGGCCTGGGCGAAACCGTGGTCCAGGGAAGCGTCGACCCCGACAAATACGTGGTCTTCAAGCCCCTTCTCGCCGAACCGGCCATTGTCCCGATTATTGAAAAAATCCTCGGAACCAAGGCACAGAAATCGGTGTACGGGCAGAATGCGAACGGCCGCACGCGGATTGTCGATACGTCCGAGGAGGAAAGGCAGGCGTTCGTCCTCGCCGACGCCGAGATCGTCTTGCTTGCGCGCTGGGCACTGCTCGTCGAAAACCACTACGCCTGTCCGATGGATATGGAATGGGCCAAGGACGGCTTAACGGGGGAAATCTATATGGTCCAGGCACGCCCCGAAACTGTGCAGGCGCGAAAGAGCGGCACCCGGTTTACGGTTCACCGTCTTCTGCAGCAGGGCAACATACTCCTGACGGGGTCGGCCGTCGGCGATTCGATTACGCGCGGTGAGGTTTGTGTGATCCGGAATCCGGCGGACATCGAGAACTTCCGTGACGGAGCCCTGCTCGTCACGGAGATGACCGACCCCGACTGGGTGCCGGTGATGAAGCGGGCTGCCGGCATCATCACCGATCACGGCGGCCCGACCAGTCATGCCGCAATTGTGAGCAGGGAACTGGGGGTGCCGGCCGTTGTCGGCACCGGCAAGGCAACGGCGGTCCTCACGGAGGGTCAGACAGTGACTCTTTCCTGCGCCGAGGGTAACGAAGGGCGCGTCTACGAGGGCGCCCTGGCATTTGATTCTGTCGACGTCGACCTGGGGGACGTGCCCCGGACGAGGACCTCCATGATGGTCAACGTCGCCAGCCCGGCGGCAGCTTTCCGTTGGTGGCGTCTGCCGGCAGAAGGTGTGGGCCTGGCACGTATGGAATTCATCATCGCCAGCCTGATCAGGATTCACCCAATGGCCCTCGTCCACCCCGAGCGCGTGCGGGACCCCGAGGTGACCCGGCAGATCCAGGAAATCACCAAAGACCACAGCAATCCGCAGGAGTATTTCGTGGAGACTTTGGCTCTCGGCATCGCGAAGATAGCCGCTGCCTACTATCCAGGGCCGGTGATTGTCCGGTTGAGTGATTTTAAGTCCAACGAGTACGCCCACCTGATCGGCGGCGAGTACTTCGAACGGCCGGAGGAAAACCCGATGCTAGGCTTCCGGGGCGCCTCCCGCTACTACCATGACCGCTACAAAGACGGCTTCTCGCTGGAATGTAAGGCCCTGAAACGCGTGCGGGAAACTATTGGCTTCACCAACGTGATTATCATGGTGCCGTTCTGCCGCACACCCGCTGAAGCGGACCTCGTTCTGCAGACCATGGCAGCCAATGGTCTAAGGCGGGGAGACAACGGCCTGCAAATCTACATGATGTGCGAGATCCCCTCCAACGTCATTCTGGCCGAGGACTTCGCCCGGCGGTTCGACGGGTTCTCCATCGGTTCCAACGATCTGACTCAACTCATCCTGGGTGTTGACCGGGACGCGGAGGACCTGGCCGGGCTCTTCGACGAACGCAACGAAGCGGTCACCTCAATGATCAGTGACGTAATCCGAAAAGCTCATGCGGCCGGCATCAAGATCGGTATCTGCGGGCAAGGTCCCAGCGACCACCCCGATTTTGCAGCCTTCCTCGTTCGCGAAGGCATAGACTCACTGTCCCTCAATCCCGATAGCTTCCTGCACACACTTCACATCGTTGCCCAAGCAGAATCCCAGACGTAACCGGACGGTCGCCCCAGTTCAGCGCTCTCCGGACTCTTGGCCTACGACAACGACCGGGCAAAAGGCGTGCGCGGCACAGGCGCTACTCACGGAGCCGATGACCTGGTTTAAGAAGCCGCCGTGGCCCCGGCGGCCCACGATCAGGAGTTGCGCATCCTTGCTCTCCTCGACCAAAACCTTCGCTGGTGTTCCAAACTTCACCGTCGTGGAGAGCCTTGGTGGACGATCCTGACCGAATGCGGTGTCAATGGCCTGATCCACCAGGCGTGCAGCGACCTCTTCCAGCTGAGTAGCCACTTCATCACTGACACGCGAGAGATGGGCCGGGAGGTAATAATCGGACAGACCAACGCAGGTTATGACCTCAAGGGGTGCGCCCAACGCCGCGGCAAAGCGCCCGGCAAGCCGCAAGGGCGCCGGCGAGTATTCAGAGCCGTCGATACCGACAACGATGCGTTCCGTGGATTCCATGGAAACACCGTGGACCCGGTATCCGTGCGGGTCTAGGGTCGAAGGTCATCGCGAGTCCACCCCGGTTCACTCAGGTCGCGAGTGGTCGGGGCGGAGGCCGGGCCGGGTCAACTGCCCGGCCCGGTGGACGGGCGCGTGAACGCGGTCCAGGGCGCTGCGACAAGCTCGCCATCACCTACCCCGCCGTCTACATCCTCCGCGTCTGCACCGCCTGGACTCGTGCAGGAACCAGGCTCCGCGTCACCGCGGGGCGAGGACGCAGAACTCGTTGCCCTCTGAGTCGGCGAGGCACACCCATGGCACATCGCCCTGGCCGACGTCGGCGTCAGTGGCGCCCAGAGCCCGCAGCCGGGCCACCTCTGCCGCTTGATCATCACCGGGGTACGGCATCAGGTCGAGATGGACACGGCCATACACGGTCTTCCCGGCGGGCGTGCGCAGGAACTCCAGATACGGCCCGACACCCTTGGCCGAACGCAGCCTCGCATGATCGTCGGTCACCTCGTGCAGGGTCCAGTCCATCGCCCCGCCCCAGAACCGGGCCATGGCCCGCGGTTCCGCACAGCGGACCACCACCGCGGCGATCGGCCCGGTGTCCCGGTAAATCGATCGAGGCTCCAACACTCGGAACACGTTGCCCTCAGGGTCGGCCAGAACCGTCCACGGCACATCACCCTGGCCCACGTCGGCAGGCGTCGCACCGAGCTCCAACAGGTGCGTCACCAGTTCCGCCTGATGGGCCGCAGAGGTGGTGGCGAGATCGAGGTGCGCGCGGTATCTCACCGTCTCGGGGTCCGGGACGGTGACGACGTCGACGCAGACGGCGGCCGGGTCCGGCCAGTCAAAGCCCACGGGTTCAACATTGGTTACACCGGGTCCCTCGCTGGATACACCCCAGCCGAGCGCCTCCGCCCAAAACCGGCCGAGTGCCGAGTCATCGCGAGCCTTGAAATTCACCTGAACAAGTCGCAGCGCCATACCGCCCGATCCTATACAGGCAATGCCCGATATGGGAGGCACTCTAGGGGGTCGCGGGTGAAGTGCCCGTCCCGGCGGTGTCCACCACGCAGAACCTGTTGCCTTCCGGATCGGCAAGTATCACGTAGTCGGCGTCGGCCGGCCGCTGGCTCCATTCGATCCGGGTGGCGCCCAGGGCCAGGAGGCGCTGCACCTCCGCGTCCTGGGTGTCCGTATACAGGTCCAGATGCAGGCGCGGGGGGACCTGGACGGCCGCGGGGACCCGGTCCAGGGAGATGCACGTGCCCACGCCGCCGGGCGGCTGCAGGATCACAAAGTCGCCGTCGGGCGCGTACCGCGGCTCATAGCCCAGGGCAGCCTGCCAGAAACTCATCTGGCGTTCCAGGTTGTCCACCCGGATCACGATCGAGCCAATGCTCAGCATCCGCCTCAAGCTACACCCGGGCCACCGGCCCGGCAAGCAAAAACATAACCGCAGGCAAAACATCACCCGAGGCCAGCGCCCCGCTTCGCCCTGAGAAGAACCCAGCTATCTCCGGGCGGCCGGACGTAGACTGACCCACACAAGTGCCCGTGACGCGTGAAGTGGAGACCAGATGCTCTGGAAACTGCTCGTCGAATACCTGCGGCCGCAGCGGCGGCTGCTGTTCGCCGTCGTCGTCTTCCAACTGGCGGCGTCCATTGCCTCGCTGTACCTGCCCACCCTGAATGCGGACATCATCGATCAGGGCGTGGCGACGGGGAACACGGAGTACATCCTGCGCATCGGCGGCCTCATGCTCCTGGTTACCCTGCTGCAGATCGTCTGCACGGTTGTGGCCGTGTATTTCGGGGCGAAGGCCGCGATGGCGATGGGCCGGGACGTCCGCGGGGCAATCTTCACCCGGGTGGCCGAATTTTCCGAGCAGGAAGTCACCCGGTTCGGCCCACCCAGCCTGATCACCCGCTCCACCAACGATGTCCAGCAGGTCCAGCAGCTGGTCCTGATGTCTGCAACGCTCATGGTCACGGCACCCATGCTCTGCATCGGCGGGGTGATCATGGCCATCCGGCAGGACCTGCAGCTGTCCTGGCTGATCGCGGTCAGCGTGCCCGTGCTCCTGATTGCGGTGGGGTCGATCATTATCCGGATGGTGCCGCTGTTCCGGCTCATGCAGACCCGGATCGACACCGTCAACCGGGTGCTGCGCGAACAGCTCACCGGCATCCGTGTGGTGCGGGCCTTCGTCCGGGAGGACGTGGAAACCGCACGCTTTGCCCGCGCCAACGAGGACGTCACGGACACCGCGCTGCGCGCCGGCCGGCTCATGGCGCTCGCGTTCCCCACCGTGATGCTGGTGCTCAACGTCTCCAGCGCCGCCGTGATCTGGTTCGGCGCGTTCCGGATCGAGGACGGGTCCATGCAGGTGGGCACACTCATCGCGTTCCTGAGCTACCTCATGCAGATCCTGATGTCCGTCATGATGGCCACGTTCATGGCGATCATGATCCCGCGCGCGGCGGTGTCGGGGGACCGGATCGGCGAGGTGCTCGGGACCGAGTCCAGCGTCCGGCCGCCGTTGCGTCCGGTTTCGCGCGCGGCCGGGCGGGCGGCGCGCGGTGAGCTGGAAATGCGCGACGTCGGGTTCGCCTACCCGGGGGCCGAGCAGCCGGTGCTCTCGGACGTGAGCTTCACCGCCCGCGCGGGGCAGACGACGGCGATCATCGGCAGCACCGGTTCCGGCAAGACCACCCTGGTGAACCTGATGCCGCGGCTGTTCGACGCGACGTCCGGCTCGGTGCGGATCGACGGTGTGGACGTGCGCGAGCTCCACCCGGACCTGCTGTGGGGGCACATCGGACTGGTCCCGCAGAAGCCCTTCCTGTTCTCCGGCACGGTGCGCAGCAACCTGCTCTACGGCAAACCCGACGCCACCGAGGACGAGCTCTGGCGGGCCCTGAGCATTGCGCAGGCGCAGGACTTTGTGGAGGAGCTCGAAGGCGGACTGGACGCGCCGATCTCACAGGGCGGCACCAACGTCTCCGGCGGCCAGCGGCAGCGGCTCGCGATCGCCCGGGCGCTCGTGAAACGGCCCGAGCTCTACATTTTTGACGACTCGTTCTCCTCGCTGGACACGGCCACGGACGCCCGGCTGCGGCAGGCGCTCAAGCAGCACACTGCCGGGGCCACGCTGGTGATCATCGCCCAGCGGGTCTCGAGCATTGTGGACGCGGACCAGATCCTGGTGCTGGACCGCGGCAGGATCGTCGCGCACGGTTCGCATGAGGAGCTGCTGGAGACGTCCGAGACGTACCAAGAGATTGTGAACTCCCAGCTCGCGGCGGAGGAGGCGGCATGAGCCGCACCGACAAGGCACCGACGCCGGTCCCCGCCGCCGCCCCCGGGGTTTCCGGGGCGCCCGCCGCGCAGGCCCCGCTGCGGATTCCCCGCCCCGCGGGTGGGCCCGGCCGCGGCGGACCGTTTGCCGGGATGAACATCCCGGCGGAGAAGGCCATGAACTTCGGGCCGTCCGCCCGGCGGCTGCTGGGGGAGCTGAGACCCGAACGGCTGTGGCTGACGCTGGTCCTGCTGCTCGCCGTCGTGAGCGTGACGTTCTCGGTGATCGGGCCCCGGCTGCTGGGCGAAGGCACCAACCTGATCTTCGCCGGCGTCGTGTCCAAGCAGCTGCCCGCCGGGGAGACCCAGGCCCAGGTGATCGCGCAGCTGCGCGCCGCGGGGGAGACCCAGCAGGCGGACATGCTCAGCGCCATGACGCTGACGCCCGGCGCCGGGATCGACTTCGCCGCGCTGGCCACCGTGCTGCTGTGGGCGGTTGCCCTGTACGTGCTGGCCTCGGCGTTCGGCTGGCTGCAGGCGTATATCCTCAACGGCGTCGTGCAGCGCACAGTCTTCCGGCTGCGCGAACGGATCGAGGCGAAGATCAACGGGCTGCCGCTGCGCTACTTCGACTCGATCCAGCGCGGCGAGCTGCTCAGCCGGGTGACCAACGACGTCGACAACATCTCCCAAAGCCTCCAGCAGTCCATCAGCCAGGCCGTGACCTCGGTGCTGACCGTGGTGGGGGTGCTTGTGATGATGATCCTGCTCTCGCCCACGCTGGCGCTGATCGCGCTGGTGACCATTCCGCTGACCCTGGTGACGACGGCGGTGATCGCCAAACGCTCCCAGAAGCTGTTCGTGTCGCAGTGGAAACACACCGGCGAGCTGAACGGGCAGATCGAGGAGACCTACACCGGGCACGCGCTGGTGAAGGTCTTCGGCCGGCAGCGCGAAGTGGAGGAGCGGTTCCGGCAGAAGAACGTGGAGCTGTACCAGGCGAGCTTCGGCGCGCAGTTCATTTCCGGGCTGATCATGCCGGCCATGACGTTCATCGGGAACCTGGTCTACGTGGGGATCGCCGTGGTGGGCGGCCTGCAGGTGGCCTCGGGGGCGATGCAGCTGGGCGACGTGCAGGCGTTCATCCAGTACTCCCGGCAGTTCACCCAGCCGCTGGCCCAGCTGGGCTCCATGGCGAACCTGCTGCAGTCCGGCGTGGCCTCGGCCGAGCGGGTGTTTGAGCTGTTGGACACCGAGGAACAGTCGGCGGATCCTTATCCGTCGGTGGCGCCTAACGGGGGCCGCGGCCGGCTGGTGTTCGAGGACGTCTCCTTCTCCTACTCCCCGGACAAGCCGCTGATCACTTCCCTGAGCCTGGTCGCGGAGCCGGGGCAGACGGTGGCCATCGTGGGGCACACCGGCGCGGGCAAGACCACCCTGGTGAACCTGATGATGCGTTTCTACGAACTCGACGCCGGGCGGATCACGCTCGACGGCGTGGACGTCACCGCGATGACCCGCGACGAGCTGCGCTCGCGGATGGGCATGGTGCTGCAGGACACCTGGCTGTTCGGCGGGACCATCCGGGACAACATCGCCTACGGCCGGCCTGGTGCTTCGGAGGACGAGATCCTGGAGGCGGCGCGGGCGACCTATGTGGACCGGTTCGTCCGGTCCCTGCCGGAGGGCTACGACACCGTGCTCGACGACGAGGGCTCCAACGTCTCCGCCGGCGAGAAACAGCTGCTCACGATTGCCCGGGCGTTCCTAGCCCGGCCGTCCGTGCTGATCCTGGACGAGGCGACTTCTTCAGTGGATACGCGGACCGAGGTCCTGGTGCAGAAGGCGATGAGTGCTTTGAGATCCGACCGGACTTCGTTTGTCATTGCCCACCGGCTCTCCACCATCCGCGACGCCGACCTCATCCTGGTGATGGAGTCCGGGCAGATCGTGGAGCAGGGCTCGCACGCTCAATTGTTGGCTGCGGGCGGGGCGTACGCGGCGCTGTACGCGGCGCAGTTCGCGGCTCCTGTGGCCGAGGTTTAGGGCGCAGAACATTTCTTCTGTCGGCCTCGAGACGGGTAGTTCGTCTCTGCGCGGATTCGACTTTACGTAAGATCCGCTATCGGTGGGATGAATGTGAGTACTGGAGTAGGGGGCGAGGTCATGCTTTCTCACCTCCGGTGGTCGAGGAAACAAGACCCCGCCGGCTCTCCCTTGGGGCAAGAACCGGCGGGATCACGCGTGAATCAAGGACTAGGGCGTGTCTCCTTATTGTCGTAGCCAGATGACGACGGCGTAGAGGACGACGCCTGCACGCGGCCTACTGCCTGACCGACTACCTCGCGCGGTCGGAAGAGCACCAGACGGCGGTCCATGCGTCGGGGCCCGAGGCTTCGAACTAGCGCTTCCCCGCCTTAAATCCGGCAAGAGCCGCGACGACTGCATCACCGTCAACCCCTTGACGGTGTGATCTGCGTCGCGTAAATTGTTCAACAAGTTCGGATTGTTCAACAATCCAACAATTGATCGCAGTCCCGACTTCCGCAGCCCATCACGGTAGCCGCACACGCACCCGGATGTCCCCACCTGCAACGACGCAGGTCCGGACAGAAAAGGCGCACAAACACCATCCGCCCGCACTCGGATGACATCCACACTCTTCATGGAGGTACAAATGGCCACTCCATCTGTAATGGCCCCCGCTGACCCGAAACCCTTTGTGGGGCGCAAGGGCATGTACAAGGCATTCGCGGCCAGCCTGACCGGAACCGCGCTGGAGTTCTATGACTTCGCCGTCTACTCCGCCGCGGCTGCGATCGTTTTCCCGCTGGTCTTCTTCCCGGCCTCGGACCCTGTCACGGGCACCCTGCTGGCCTTCTCCACCTACGCCGTGGGCTACATTTCCCGGCCCGTCGGTGGCATCATCTTCGGCCGGCTCGGGGACGAGATCGGCCGCAAGAAGATCCTGGTCATCACGCTGATGCTGATCGGCGTCGCCACGTTCCTCATCGGCCTGCTGCCCACGTACGACACCATCGGCATCATCGCCCCCGCCATCCTGGTCTTCCTCCGCTTCGCGCAGGGTGTCGGCGTCGGCGGCGAGTGGGGCGGGGCAGTCCTGCTCTCCAGTGAATTCGGTGACCCGAACCGCCGCGGTTTCTGGGCATCCGCCGCGCAGATCGGCCCGCCCGCCGGCAACCTGATGGCCAACGGCGCGCTTGCCGTCCTGACTTTGACCCTGTCCGAAGAGGATTTCCTGAACTTCGGCTGGCGAATCGCCTTCCTGATCTCGGCACTGCTGGTGGCCTTCGGGCTCTGGATCCGGCTCAAGCTTGAGGACACCCCCATCTTCAAGGCCATGGAGGCCAGGGGAGACAAGCCCAAGTCCCCGATCCGCGAAGTCCTGGCAACCCAGCGCCGGCCCCTCATCGCGGCCATGCTCAGCCGCATCGGCCCGGACGTCATCTACGCGATGTGCACCGTCTTTATGCTCACCTACGGCATTCAGAAACTTGGCTTCGACCGCGGCCAAGTGCTGGTGGCCGTCCTCATCGGTTCGGCACTCCAGATTTTCACCATGCCGCTTGCCGGAGCCATCTCTGACCGCATCAACCGCCGGCTGGTCTACGCCATCGCCGCAGTGGCCGCCGCCGTCTGGGGGTACCTGTTCTTCATCGTCCTCGAAGGTCGGTCCCCGGTCATGCTGATAGTGGGAACGGTGCTGGGCCTGCTCTGCCACTCGTTTATGTACGGACCCCAGGCGGCCTTCGTTGTTGAACAGTTCTCGCCGCGGCTCCGCTCCACCGGCAGTTCGCTGGCCTACACCTTCGCCGGAATCATCGGTGGCGCCATCGCACCGTTCATGTTCACCCTCCTGCTGAGCACCTTCAACAGCTGGGTTCCGGTTGCCATCTACCTCAGCGTTGCCTGCCTCCTGACCCTGGTGGGCCTGGCCCTGGGACGGGACTCCAACGTTGCCGAGGACCAGGAGTACCTGCAGTCTTCAACTGAGCTGGCGGAGACCCGGTGAACCAGATCAACGCACTCCAGGCACCCTCCGATGCGCGCCTGAAGTTTCGCAACGGCCTGGTCACCCCCACCTCCGGATGGAGCGACGGCTACACCCAGGCAAACCTGATAGCGGTGACGGCCGACTACGCCGACGAATTCATCGAGTTCTGCCGGCTCAACCCCAAGGCCTGCCCCGTCATCGACGTCATCCCGGCGGGACAGTACGAGAGCGCCCTCGCCGCAGGGTCTGACATCCGCAGTGACATCCCCGCCTACCGGGTGTGGGTGGACGGCGAACTTGCCGATGAAGTCACGGACGTCGCATCGGTCTGGCGTGATGACATGGTGGGCGTCCTCATCGGCTGCAGTTTCACCTTCGAAGCCGCGCTCGCCAGCGAGGGCGTCCCGCTCCGGCATACCGAAACGGGCCGTAACGTCCCCATGTACCGCACGAACATCGCGTGCATCCCTGCGGGACGAATCCACGGACCGATGGTGGTTTCCATGCGCCCGATGCCGCTCGAGCTGGTCGAAACGGCAATCAGGGTGACGTCGGAAGTGCCCAAGGTCCACGGCAGCCCGGTTCATGTCGGGGCGCCCGGGGACCTCGGCATTGCCGACATCAACCGCCCCGACTTCGGCGATGCGGTGGAGATCAGGCCGGGGGAAGTGCCGGTTTTCTGGGCCTGCGGCGTGACACCGCAGAGTGCAGTGATGGCATCCAGGCCCGCCTTCGCCATCAGCCACGCCCCCGGACACATGTTCATCACTGATGTTCCCGAAAGCACCTACCGGGAACCGGCAGGAGCGTCATTGTGAAGAAGAGACTTCCCGTTGCCGAGAAACGGGCACGCAGGATCATCAACCTCTCGGCGCCACGGCGGCAAGCCACCGGCACCCACTGCGAACTGACCGGAGTCTGGCAGAGTCCGGCGGGAGCGAGCATCTCGCTGTACGAAGGCCAGCTTCTCCCGAGCGATGCCGGCCGGCCATGTGTCTGGACGTATGCAGGCCAACCGGCAAGCAAGGCCGATTCCGGAGAACCCCGGTGGGCAGCTCCGGAGCATCACAGACTGTAGGGCAGCAAACGGCAAGCGGACGACGGCGGGACTCCCCGCCGTCGTCCGCTTGCCGTTGATTCGACAATCGCCAGCAGCTGCAAAAGCTCCGCACCATTGTGTGCCCGGGCATTCGGTCCTAGGGTGGGTGCGTTCTCACCCAAGACCAGGAGGAGCCATGTCCGGCGAGCCAGCGTTCTTTGAAATCGGCGTCAAAGATCCCCAGCGCGGCAAGGCGTTCTACGGGGCGCTCTTCGGCTGGGACTTCACGCCCGGGCCCTCCGCCGGCGGAGGATTCATGATCGGCACGCCCGGGCTCTCCGGCGGGATGCACGGCGGCGACTCCGGCGCCGTGCCGTACATCTTCTTCGGGGTGGACGACATGGATGCCGCACTGGACCGGGTTCGGGAGCTCGGCGGCTCAGTCGACGAACCCGAGCTTGGGGATGAGACCAGTGCGGGGGAGTACGGCAGGTTCAAGCTCTGCAAGGACGACCAAGGCTCGGCATTCGGACTCCACGAACCTCCCCGGCCGGCGGACTAGGGCGTGTCTCCTAAATAGGGGGTTGCTGGCTGGAATGCTTAAACGGTGTCGAGAACATCTGTTTTGAGTGATGAGCAGTGGTCCCGGATCGAGCCGTTGCTGCCCAGCTCGGACGGACAGCGGGGGCGCCCGTTCCGTGGCCACCGCCAGGTCATTGAAGGCATTATCTACCGGTACCGGTGCGGAATTGCATGGCGGGACCTACCTGCGGAGTTTGGTCCCTGGCAGACGGTATGGAAGCGTCACCGGCGTTTCGCCTCCGACGGGACATGGGACCGGATCCACGCGAGGCTTCTGGCCGAGGCGGACGCCACCGGGCAGGTCGACTGGGCAGTTTCGGTGGATTCGACCATCAACCGGGCCCACCAGCACGGGACGAACCTTCCCCGCAGCACAGGGGGAACTCCCGAAATACAAGAAACTGTTTGCTGAACCCTCAGACCACGCCATCGGCCGCTCCCGCGGCGGGCTGAGCACCAAGATCCATCACGCCTGCGACGGAAAAGGCAGGCCGCTGGCCATGATCCTGGGCCCCGGACAGGGCGGTGACTCGCCGATGTTCCCGGTCGTCATGGAGGCAGTGCGGGTGCCCCGTCTCGGCGGGGGCCCGGCCAGAACGCGGCCGGATGCCGTGATGGTCGACAAGGCGTACTCCTCCAGGGCCAACCGGTCACTACTGCGCGGTCGGGGCATCAAAGCCGTCATCCCGGAACCGTCCGACCAGATCGGACACCGGAAACGCCGTGGTTCACGCGGCGGGCGCCCCGTGAACTTCGACGCCGAAACCTACAAAGGCCGCAACACTGTCGAAAGATCCTTCAGCCTCTTCAAACAATGGCGCGCCATCGCCACCCGCTACGACAAACTCGCGCTGACCTACCGTGCAGGCGTCGTCCTCTACGCCGTCGTCATCTGGCTACGACAATAAGGAGACACGCCCTAGCCCCGGGTGTTCCTGGGGGGAGTGCGGGCTGCGCAGGTATCCGCAGGCCGCCTATGCCGGTGCCAGCGCCTGGACGGAGGTTCGCTCCACTGTGGGACAGTTAATTTTTGCGGCGGCATTGTCCGGTGCCTCGTCAAGGCCCAGCAGCATCCGGACTCCGGCTGCGCCCAGTTCGTAGTGGGGGAGAGACACCGTGGAAAGCGGGGGCCGGAGATGGGCGGCGATGACTTCTTGGTTGTCGAAACCCACCACGGCCATGTCGTCCGGGATGGACAGGCCGTGCTCGCGCAGCCCGTCGTAAAGTCCCATCGCCATGCGGTCGTTGTAGCAATACACGGCCGAGACGCCGCGCTTGAGGAGTTCCACGGTCGCCCCGTATCCGCCTTCCTGGTTGGGATAGGCTTCCAGGACCAGGCCCTCGTCGAACGGGATCCCTGCCGCTTCCAGGGCATCCCTGTAGCCCTGAAGGCGCCCGTCCTTGGCAGGAGCGGGGATGGTGGCGTTGATGAAGGCAATCCGGCGGTGGCCGTGCCGCAGCAGGATTTCCGTCGCTGAACGGCCACCTTGTGCCTCATCGGGGACCACGGCCCGTGCGCCCGGTTCCGTCGAGAAGCAGTTGACGAGGACGAAGTCCGCTTCGCGAAGAGAGACCGGTATGTCGGTGGCGCGGTGGAACCAGGTCGAGTAGAGGATGCCGCGGACCTTGTATTCGAGCATCATGGAGATCGCGTCCGTCTCAAGCTCGCTATTGCCTTCGGTGTTGGCGATCAGGAGGGCGTATCCATGTTTCCAGGCCTCATCCTGGGCCCCGTGGATGATCTGGCCTGCGAAGGGTGTGGTTGCGATGGAGTCGGCCACGAGGCCGATGAACCGGGAGCTGCCGCTGACCAGGGTTTGGGCCATCGCATTGGGCCGGTAGCCAAGGTCCCGAATCGCGTCCCGAACCCGTTTCCGGGTGGCGGCAGAGATGCGGGCGTCCTTTTTCATGTTGACGACCAACGAGACGGTGGCGGTGGAGACGCCGGCTGCTTCCGCGACCTGACGCAGGGTGATGGGGTGGGCGCGCGTGGGCTGCTTCGGGGGTGCAGCCTCAACCGATGGCGTGCCCGAACTATTCTCCATTGAAATCATGTGCCCTCCTTCAGGAGTATATCCGTCCGTTGCTGCTGTCATCCCTTGGTCGCCCCGCTTTCCAGGCCCTGGATCATCGCCTTGTTGAGCACCAAGAAGACCAGCAGCAGCGGGGTGATGGTGACGCAGACGGCGGCGAACGTGGCCGTCCAGTCGGTCTTCCCCATGGCTCCGATGTAGTTCTGCAGGCCAAGCGGGATGGTCTTGAGTTCCTCAGAGAGGACGAAGGTGTTGGCGAAGATGAAGTCGTTCCAGATGAAGATGCTGTTGACCAGCACGACGGTCACGACGGTGTTGACCGACAGGGGCAGGGTGATGAGCCCGAAGATGCGGTAGGGCCCCGCTCCGTCAAGTGAGGCCGCCTCGTACGTTTCCCGGGGGATGTAGTTAAAGAATGAGGAGAACAGGTAGATCGACATCGGAAGGGCAAAGCCGGCCAGGGGAATGATCATCGACGGGTAGGTGTCGAGCAGGTTGATCGTCGAGTAGTCGATGAACAGCGGCACGAGAGCGATCTGCACGGGCACGATGATGCCGATCAAGAACAGGCCGCGGACGACCTTGCTGAAGCGGAAGCCGAGGACCTGGAGTGCATAGGCTGCCATCATTCCCAGCAGCACGATCAGGAGGTTGGCTCCCATGGTGACGATGAAGCTGTTGAGGATGTTCATCCCGAGGTTGCCGGTTTCGAAGGCGCGGGCGTAGTTATCCCAGGTAAGGGACTTCGGCAGTGCAAACGGGTCGCCCGTCGCGAAGTCCTGTTCGGTGCGAAGGCTGGTGATGAAAAGCCATGCGAGGGGGTAGACCTGCACGATGACGATGAGGGCGATCAGCACCTTTGACAACGTGCCGTAGAGACTGGGCTTGCGCCGTCTGCGCAGCGGAGGCGGGCTGTCCGGTGAAGTCATGACAGGTCTTGTAATCGGGGCTGCTTGCGCGGTCATGCGTCCGCCTTTCGTTTGAGCATGAAGAGGATGAGCCCGACGGCGGCCAGGCATTCGACGACGATGAACACGGAGATGGTGCTGGCGTAGCCGAAGTCGGTGCTCGTGAATGCCGTCTTGTACATGTAGGTGGTCAGGAGCTCCGAGGACTGTCCGGGCCCGCCGTTGGTCATCAGGTAGGGGATGTCGAATCCGCGCAGGCCGTAGGTCGTAGCCATGATGGTGGTGGTGATCCAGACGGGCCGGATGTGGGGGAAACGGATCTTGGTGAACAGTTGCCACCGCGAAGCTCCGTCGAGGCGTGCTGCTTCCTCCAGTTCCAGTGGAACGGAGAGCAACGCCGCGTAGAGGATGAGCATGTACAAGCCCGTGAACCGCCATCCTTCCGGCACCGACACTGCGGCCAGGACGGTGTTGATGTCCGAGAGCCAGGGGCGTTCGAGGGCGCCGAGGCCAATCCACTGCAGGACCTGGTTGAGCAGGCCCACCGGGTCGATCGAGTAGATACGCACGAAGAGGAACGCGATGGCCACCGTCGAGATCACTGCCGGCAGCAGGTAGAGGGTTTTTATCAGTTCCCGGCCCCGGCTCAGCGAGGTGAGGAGGCTCGCGACCAGCAGGGCGCCGCCAAGCTGCAAGACCAGGCAGATGGCCAGATAGCCGAGAGCGTTGAAGAAGGAGCGCCAGAAGATGTCGTCGCCGGTGAACATCCGCACGTAGTTTGCCAGTCCCACGAATTCCATGTCGCTGATCCCGTTCCATGAGAAGAAGCTCAGGACCAGGGACTGGAGAATCGGGAACAGTACGGCAGCGCCGTAGAGCAGCAGCGGCGGAAGGAGGAAGACCAGGACTGATAGTCGTGACCTGTTGGGAAGCATGATGAGGCCTTTCGGGTGGGGGCCGGAGCCCCCCACCGCAGCGGTTACTTGAAGAACTTCGGGGCGTTTTGCGCGACGGCGTTGTCCATCGTGCTGGTGAACTGTTCGGGCGTGATGTTGCCCTGGACGAGGAGCACGAGTTCCTGCTGCAGCCGACCGTTGGTGGTCGGGTCGAGCTGGGTGTCCCACGGCATGGCCTGTTCGTTCCCGAGGTCGTTCGCCTTCTCAAGGGCCTTCTTGTACAGGGGTGTTGCGTTGGCCGGTACGGCGGTTTCCACATTGGTCGTCGGTGAGAGCGCTCCTGTGGCTGCGTATTCGGAAGGGTACTTCACCAGGGCGAACTTCAGGAAGTCGCTCACGAGCGGGTCGTAGGTCTTGGTGTTGACCGCCATGCCGATGCCGGACGGGGAGACGTACTCGTTGGCCGCCGTGACGGATCCCTGGGTCGTCGGGAGGGTGAAGAAGTCGGTGTTATCGCGGACTGCCGGATTCAGTTTGTCGGTTGCCAGGCTGGGCAGTTCCCAAGTGCCGATGTTGTACATGGCGGCCTGGCCGGAGGTGAACTGGTTCTGGGCATCAGAGTATCCCTGGGAGGAAAAGCCGTCCTGGAAGCACTTGGCCTTGCCGAGCGCTTCCATCCACTGAACGGACTTCTGGCCTGCGGGGTCGGAGAACTTGGCTTCGCCCTTCTTTAGCTTCTGGATGAAGTCCGGACCGGCTTCCCTGAACGGCTGGTAGGCGACATACCGTTCGAGGGGCCACTGGTCCTGGCCGTCGATGGCGATGGGGGTGATGCCGGCCTTGCGCAGGGCGGTACACATGGCGGGGAGGTCATCGAGGGACTTCGGGACGGACACTCCGGCCTTCTGCAGCAGGGCTTTGTTGTACCAGATGAACTCCAGCTCGAACTGGAACGGAATCATGTTCAGCGACCCGTCGTCGAACCGCTGGTAATCAAGTGCGCTGGGCCGGTAGTTGTCGTAGACGCCTAAGTCTTTGAGCAGCTTCTCGGCGTCGACCATCTTGCCCTGTTTCGCCAGCTGCTGGGCGAACGGTGTGGCGTCAGTGTCGAAGAGTTCCGGAAGCTTGTTCGCGGCGGCGAGGGTCTCAAGTTTCTGGATGTATGAGGGCCTGTCGGGGGTGGTGATCAGGTTCAGCGAGAAACCCGGGTGGTCCTTGGCGTAGTCGTCCGCGAGCTTCTTCATGATGTTGATGACGGCGCCGTCGGCCGGCCGGGACAACAGCCACGAAATTTCGCGGGGCTTGATTTCCCCGGTGGGGCTCACGTTGGAGGGGTTACTGGCCCCTCCGCCGCATGCTGCCAAAGCCAGGGCGGTGACGGCTGCCACTGCGGCAGTTCGGAAAAGTTTTATCATTACGGCAATCTCCCTTGATTGGAGTGAGGATGGGTCGAGTTAGATATCGGTGCGCTGGCGTGTTTCAAGTTCGGTGATGGTGACGGATCCTTCTCCGGCGAAGATGCCGATCCGGCCCTCGGACAGGTCATAGAGCCTCGTGCTGAGGGACACCTGCCGGTCCAGGACGGCGACACAGAGGTCTCCGTCCACGACCACTTCGAGTACGTGTTCGCCGGGGCTGAGGTCACAGGGGCGTTCCAACTCGATGTCGTACGGAACGTCGCCCGAGACATGCCATTGTGCATCGCCGGTGATTTCCCGGGGCCACCGGTCAAACACCATGCGGCCGCGCTTTGGTTCCAAACGGAGAACGTAGGACCGGTCTCCGTCGGCACTGGAGCGGAGCAGCAGGCCGCATTCTGTGGTGCCGGGTGCGATCTGCAGAACCGCCTTGGCGTAGAACTGCGGAGGCAGGACCTCTTCGGACACAACGGCTGCGAAGCCGTCCGGAACAGTGAGCGTCGCGGGAAGGTCCCGGTCGAAGGACACCGGGACCTCGTCCCAGAAGCTCTCCACCAGTTCGTCGGCGAAGGAGAACGCCAGGGTGCCGTCGGGGTTCCGGTGTGCTTCCAGGACGGACATGGTGCCCGCCCACTGCCATGCGCCGTCGTCGGAGTTGTCTTCCTTGCTGGCGATCCAGCCGAAGAAGAAGCGGCGCCCGTCCCGTTCGGCCGTCTTGGAGGCATAAAAGGCGCGCCCGTCGATGCTGTCCAGGTCCGGCACCGTCCAGGGGCCGTCGGGGCTTTTGGCCATCCGGTAGCGGGTTGTGAACGACTCGGAGAACTCTGAGTAGACCATGTACCACCAGTCGCCCCAGGAGAAGACGTCCGGGCATTCATGGGTGATGTAGCGGCGCGGATCCCAGAACGGCTCGGTGTGCTGCCAGGTCATCAGGTCACTGGACACGCACTGGGCTATGACCCCGCGGCGGCGTTCCGGCCCGTCGGAGTGCCGTGCCGCCAGCAGCATCCGCCACTGGCCTGCGGCCTCGTCCCGGAAAACGAAAGGGTCGCGCCAGTCGCCTGACTCGTAGCCGGCCGGGGCGCCGAACGTCAGTTCCGGGTGCTTGACCCAGGTCGTCATGCCGTCCGTGCTCGTGGCGTGCATGACGAGCTGCAGCGGCGCTCCGTCGGAGCCGAGGTTCCGGGGGTTCTGCCCCGTATAGAACAGGTGGTGGATGCCTGACTCGTCGCACACGATGCTTCCCGTGTACGCGTTGAAGTCCAGGTCGGTTTCACTTCCGTGCTGGAGGGAAACGCCCTGGTCTTCGAACTGGGTGAGGTCTTTGGTGGTGACCAGGTTCCAGGACGTCCCGGGCTTGGGGTCGGTGCGGACCTCGTGAAGGTAGAAGAGCCAGAACTCGCCGTCCTTCTCGAAGGGGATGAGATCTCCGACCCAACCGTCGGCGGGCTGGAAGAATACTGAGCGTTTCATCGGCGCTGATGTCCATTCTGCTTAAGCGTTTGATCAAAATCAAAGATAGCCTGATGCAAGACTTTGATCAAGCGTTTTAGCAATTTAACGTGGACGCAATCTTCGGCCCCTACTCTGAATTGGTGGGGGTTGGCCCTGCTGGCAGGGGAATGAGGGGTCATGACGGAAGAACAAGCAGCCGGCATCGTGCGAGATCTGAGGGATCTCACCGCGGGCGATGCAATTGAAGCCTGGCACGACGGACGACGCTACCACCGCGGCAAGGTGCTTCAGACAGTGCCGTCTATGGGCATGTTCTGGATCCTGGACAGCGGCAGCGGAACCCGGAAGCTCGTTGAGTTCGAGGCCATGATCGTCCGGCGTATCGAACAAGAACGCTGAAACAAGCCAGGCCCGAAAAATAAGAGAGGGCCGGATCTTGGGTTAGGGGAAAAGGGGCCGGCACCTTCAAAGATCTCAGCCTAGGTCCAGGCATCGGGGGAGAGCAGCCGCACGGCACCTTCGGCGGCCGCGAGACTCACGCGCTGACCCCCAGGGTCGGGTACACGCGGGCCGTGAGCGGCTTGCCGTTGGCGAAAATCTCGACGGCGGATCGATCCAAAAGGACGCGCAGGTGCACCCGGCCGTCGGGCATGCGGACGGGGCCCAGTTTGTCCTCCATATCCACGGTGGGGTCGAGGCTGCTGCGGGTTTGGTCGAGACGAAGGGTGCCATGGCCAGCGGTTCCGGGGCCTTCAAGCGTGCGGCCAAGTTCAATGACCGTTTCCTCGTTGTCGTCCGCGGAAGTTAGTACGCGGAGGCGCAGCGCAGCACCGAGGCGCGTTGGACGCGCGGCCTGGAATTGCCATGGGAGCCTACTCCCGCGTCGAGGTGAAACATTTAGCCGATAACCGACGTTATGTAAAGTTGTCAGAATGTAAGGACAAATTGCGCTCCTTTCAGTCTACATCTCACCAGCCTCGTGCGCACTCCCCGGCCCCCCAATCCGCTCAGGTGGAAGCGCCGGGCGCCGAGGCGCCCGGTCCTGGCGGTTGACGGCCGTTCTGCGGCCCTTGCCGGTTTGGATGGTCCGGGAGGTAGATTGCATCGGGCCCCACGCCGCGGTCCTCGAAAATGGTGGGAATAGCGGGTTCGTGTGTGAATTGGGCGCATGCACCCCATGCCTGCCAGACAGTATCCGCTAACGCCTATTCCGGCCGTTAGGGCACCAGCGGCAGGTCCGTCCACCAAGGTTTACCGCTGCCCGCCGAGGTGACGTCGGGGCCGGCGGCTGATCCAGGCCGGTTGAAGATCATGGATGAGGCCCGGGCTGGTAGGCTGGCCGGAGTTTCACCACTTTCACCGGTTTCACCATCTTTCACCCCACAACCACGTGCATTGGAGGCAACGGTGCAAAACCCCTTCAAGCCGACCGCCGGGGCGACCCCGCCGGATCTGGTCGGCCGGGCAGGTCTCCTGGACGAGTTCGAATACGGGCTGCAGCAGGGGCCGGGCGCCCCGGGGCTCCTTACGATCATTACCGGGTCCAGGGGCATCGGCAAGACCGTGATGCTCAGCGCAGCGGAATCGATCGCCAGGAACCACGGCTGGGCCGTGATCTCCCGGACAGCCAACCCCGGGTTTCTGGCCAGAATCGGTGACGACATGCTGCGCCTGGTTGACGAGCTCGGGGACGGCCCGCCGACGCGAAAGATCACCGCCTTCTCCGCCGCCGGGTTCGGACTGACCACCCAGCTGCCCCAGGACCGCGTTCCGGACTGGCGCCGGACCGGAGAGGAACTCCTGCGGCTGTTGGAGGCCAAGGGGACGGGCCTGGTCATCACGATTGACGAAATCCACGCCGTGGACCGGACCGAAATCTCCCAACTGGCTGCCGACGTGCAGCACTTCATCCGCGACGGACTGCCCATCGGCCTGATCTTCGCCGGCCTCCCCTCGGCCGTGTCCGATCTGCTCAACGAAGGCGTGGCCACGTTCCTGCGGCGGGCCGACAGGATCAACCTTCACGAAGCAGCCACCGCCGAAGTCACCGCCTCCTACCTTGAGCTTTTCAGCGAGGGAGGCATCGACGTCTCCCCCGAGCTGATCAGCGAAGCGGCGGAAGCCACCGAGGGTTACCCTTTCCTGATCCAGCTCGTTGGCTACTACCTCTGGATGGCGGCGGACAAGGCCGGCTGGACCCTGGATCAGGACAATGTCCGCACCGCCATCGCGGCCGCCCAGCGACGGAACACCCTGGTCGTCGTCGAGTCCGCACTCTCGGACATCTCAGAGAAGGACCGCGAGTTCCTCGATGCCATGGCCCAGCAGGACGGCCCGTCCGCAGCTGCCCAGATCGGAAACCTCATCAAGTCCAAACCCAACGTGGTCTCAAAATACCGGAACCGGCTCATCGCCGCCGGCCTGATCGAATCCGCCGGCTACGGGAAAGTTGACTTCGCCATCCCAGGGCTTCGCCAATATCTTCGGGGATAGAAGCAACTGTCCCCGGACCTACTCAGGGGGTGCGGCTGCCATGGCTGCAAAACGGCTGGCGATGTCCCGGTTGACGTCCGCGATACTCAGGGAATCCGGGTCGAAGGGCCCGTCAGTGCCCGCCATTTCCGCGGCCCAGGCCGAGTACTCGGCGTGATCCGGGCGCGTCCGGTCGGCCAGGGCATCCAGAATCTCCTCATAACCGGGAAAACCGCCGCAGTCCTCCAACGGGCCGCGCCGGGCACCGTCAATCAGTTGCGCCGGCGGGGCGTCCCGGTCAGCCGGCCGGCGGGAAACCAGTTCGATCCGGTGGAGCCAGCTGTCGCCAAAGTCGTACTCATAGAAGGCCTCCCCCGATCCACGCGCAAGAAGCTGATCCAGCGAACAGCCGTCCTCGTCCAGGTCGGTCTCTTCCTCGCACCACTGTGCCGGGAGCCACTGCAGGGACTCGGGAACTTCGCCGTTGACCGGCCGCAGCGGCGCGAAAGGATCGCTGTCGACAAACCGATGCAGATGAGCATCTTCCCAGCCAAACGCCACCTGCAGCACCTCGTGAACCAGCCCCAGCGGCATGGAGCCCAGAACCTCCAACCGACGCCAGATCTCCGGGTCACTGTCAACCAGGCCCACGCGCAGCTCCAGGACCCAGTCCGGCCCGGCCAGGTTCTCGATTCCCCTCATGCTCACTGGATAATCCTCGCAGATCCGCGCTCCCTCAACGAGGAGAGGCCACGATGAGCTGCGTCTGCGATCGGTCGTATATGTGCCGTGCCCGCGTGTCCGGGACGTAGGCCGCGCGCCGTGCTCATAGGGTCAAGGCATGCCAAGGAAAGGAGAAGCGAAAGGAACAGATGATGCTCAATACATTGCAGGTCAAACATCGATCGATGACGTCCTCACGGGGCAATACGATCTGATTCCCCAGCTTCCGCTGCATTGGGCCGCCTTCGTGGCCGGTCCCCCGGGTACGCGCCGCGTTGCCGTCGCCGACGCAACCGGCTTGAAGGCGACAAATCCGGGCACAACCAGTGCTTTTCGAAAGCCGCAGCCCTGCCAGTCCAGCTTTATCTTCGCCAGCTATCCTCGGGCTCCCAGTTCATGAATTCTTCCGTAGAGCGTCGCCCGTGACCTTCCCATGTCCCTGGCTGCGTGGCCGGTTCGCCTCTGCCGACAAGCCGGCGAGCCTCGACGAAACGTCGGTTATCGGCCTTCGATAATGGGTGGGGAGTTGCCGCGGAAGGGCTGTCCCTGGCATCGCCTCACGTGTCATGCGTTTCTCAGCGACCGTTTGCGTCTGCAGCAAGCCTCGGATTCAACGCTTCTTGCCCCCAACACCCGGCACGGACGCGACTTGTTTCATCCACGCCGCGATTTGGCGTTCGTCGATATCGTCCACGGATTCGAGCTCCACACCCCGCGTCGACTTGCCCATCCCCACCGGCGTCACCGGCGGTACAGGCTCGAGCGCAACGCCATTCACAAACATGAGCTTGACATGGCCGGCAAAGCCGCCGCAGCTGAAGCACCACCCGTCGCCGACGCCGTAGTACGACATGCCCCACTTCACCGAGCGCCGGAGGTCGGGCAGCGTCTTCGCCGCCAGCGCATCGACCGTTTCGGCGATGCCGCGCTGCGGCTGTGGCAGGCTGGCGATATATGCGAAGACCGGCTTGTCGCCGACAGCCGCTTTCGCGGGGCTTGCCCTGGTCGAAGAGTGAACCCCGATTCGCAGTCTTTAAGCCTCCGGCACCCGCAGCACCCCAACAGCGGCCACCAGATACGGCAACGGATCCGGGTCCGTTCCGGCGGCCCATTGCATCCAGGCCTCGAACGTCGCGCCGATCAGCGCGGCGCACAGATAGCCGGCAATGTCCTCGGGGACGCCGGCCGAAACCAAGTACGCCCTGGCCCGCTCGCGCTGCGGCGCCAGGGACTCATAGCTCCGGCTGGCCAGCTCGGGGTGTTCGGCGATCAGCCGCAGACGGCCACGCGTGACCGCCAAATCCGGAAGCACGGCAACCCCGGCGACAGCCACCTCGCGCAGCCGCGCCAGGACGCCGTCGGAAGCCCCGCCGGCAGCGCGGGCTGACTCCAGCACCCGCCCCGACGCCTCAATCACCGGCTCCATGCCGCCCCAGACGAGCTCGGCCTTGCTGGAGAAGTAGCGGTACAGGCTCTTGCGCCCGATCCCGGCCTCGCGGGCGATGTCCTCCATGGAGGTCTGCTGGTAGCCGCGCTCGGCGAACAGCCGCAGCGCGATGGCGGCCACGGCGTCGGGATCAATCGTCACCGGCCGCCCGGTGGGGCGCGGAACGGTGGTGGTCACAGCATCCGAAGGCATCCCACCAGTATTCACCCTTACATAATGACACAGAGTGTCATAAGCTGGGCGGCATCACCGTCAGCAACGTCTGGAAGGACATCATGGGCAACGAAGCTACATGGCAGGAAGTCGCCACCACCGGCCGGTTCGCCGGCAAGACCGTCATCGTCACCGGGGCCGCCTCGGGCATCGGCCAGGCCACCGCCCTGCGGATCGCCAAGGAAGGCGGCCGCGTCATCGCCGCCGACATCAGTAAGGAACGCCTGGACGACCTGGTGGCCGAGAACGCCGGCCTGGACCTGGTCCCCGTGGCCGGCGACATCTCCACCGAGGAGACCGTGGCCGCCGTCGTCGCTGCCGCCGGCGGACGCATCGACGCGCTGGCGAACGTCGCCGGCATCATGGACAACTTCGCCCCCATCCACGAGGTGGACGACGACCTCTGGGACCGTGTCTTCCGGATCAACGTCACCGCCCTCATGCGCCTCACCCGCGCCGTGGTGCCGCTGATGCTGGACGCCGGCACCGGCTCCGTGGTCAACGTCGCCTCCGAGGCAGGCCTGCGCGGATCAGCCGCCGGCGCCGCCTACACCGCGTCCAAGCACGCCGTCGTCGGCCTGACCAAGAACTCGGCCGTGATGTACGGGCCCAAGGGCCTGCGCTTCAACGCCGTGGCCCCCGGCCCCACCATCACCAACATCGTGGCCAACTGGGGATCCCAGCTCGCGGCCGAACGTCTCGGCCCGCTCATGCAGGCCACCGTCCCCACACCCGCCACCGCGGCGCAGCTCGCCGCCTCCATCACATTCCTGCTCAGCGACGACGGCACCAACATCAACGGCGCCATCCTCGCCTCCGACGGCGGCTGGTCGGCACTGTAGGGCAACGGCACCGAACGCAAGCGGACGACGGAAGGACGTCCCGCCGTCGTCCGCTTGTGTCGCTCGTTCACCTGGTCGTCGTCGCAACACCTTGGCAGTCACAGCCCCCGCGTCCGTCACCAAGGACCGTTCGACGCTGACCTCGTTCTGTACCCCGTCGGCTCTTGGGGTCTTGAACTATATTCGGACAAGGGGAAGGACCAGACTGCATTGCAGGGACAAGGAAGGCGGATTTCGGAATGGCTCGAATGCCGCCAGCCACGGTGGAAGTGAGTGACGCAGTGGTCCAGCGCCTCGTTCGGGACCAGCGGCCCGACCTTGGCGATTGTCCGATAGCGCTGGTTGCGAACGGCTGGGACAACGCGACCTTCCGGCTCGGTGCCAGCCTGGCCGTCCGGTTGCCGCGCAGGGCGGAGGCTGTTTCGCTGATACTTCATGAGCAGCGCTACCTTCCCGATATAGCTCGCCGCTCCCCGGTTGCGGTTCCTGTCCCAGTCCATGCCGGCAGGCCGACGTCGGACTTTCCATGGCCGTGGAGCATCGTGCGGTGGGTCCCCGGAGCCGCTGCGGCCGACGTCGGCCCGGCAGACCGCGGGCCGGGGGCTAAAGGCCTGGCCGATTTCCTGCTATCCCTTCACGTGCCCGCCGAAACCGGCGTCCCGGTGAATCCTTTCCGGGGCGTACCGCTTGCAGACCGTGACGCTGTGCTGGTGGAACGGCTCGGGGACCACGAACGCTACCCGCAGGCGGCAGCGCTGAGAGCAGTGTGGGCGCAGGCCTGTGCCGCCAAAGCCTGGGATGGTCCGGCGATGATGCTCCACGGGGACCTCCACCCTGGCAACATCCTGCTGGCGGACGACGGTTCCCTGGCCGGCGTCATCGATTTCGGCGACGTCGGGGCAGGGGACCCGGCTGTCGATCTTGCGGTGGGGTGGCTGATGTTCGACGCCGGCACTCGCCACCGCTTCATGGGCGCCTTTGGCTCCGCAGTGGAAGGGGACACCTGGATGAGGGCCCGCGGTTGGGCCCTTATCCTGTCCACCGCCATGCTGAGCAACTCCGACGACAATCCGCGGATGTTCAGCGTAGGAAAGTTCGGGATCAGGCAGATCCTGGATGACGGACTTCGCCTGCAACTCTGACGCCGGCGTTTAATGTCAGTGGCTCCTGCCATGCTGTGGGTATGGAAGGCAGAGCAGCTGCGGAGACGTTGGAGGCCATGGAGGCCTCCCTTGCCAGGTTGGCTGCATTTGCCGGTCGCGGAGCCGGGAACGCGGACTCGACTGGCGCTGACCCTCTTCGGGACGAAGCGGACGCGTGCCTGGACGGTATGGCTGAGGTGGGCAGCATGGAAGCCAGGCTGGCCGCGCTGAAAGTGCACTTCGCCGCCGGATATGCCCGCGCTGCCGTCGCCATGGCGGGCCCAGCCGTTTCCCCGCAGGAGCGCACCGCCCAGGAAATGGCGGTGACAGCAGAGGTGGCCTGTGTCCTGACCGTGAGTGAAAGATCGGCGGCGGCGCTCTTGGCGGAGTCAGCCACGCTGACTTCCGGTTTGCCCCTGACGCTGTCTGCGCTGCAGGCAGGGAGCATTTCATGGCAACACGCGCGGGTGATGTGTGATGAGACGTCCGGTCTGGACCCCGCCGGGGCGGCTGCTTTGGAAGCCCATTTCCTGGACCCCGAAGCTCCCTTTGCCGCGCGTGGCTGCCCGGCGGGGGAGCTGGTGCCGGGCAGGTTCCGGGCCAAAGCGCGCAGATGGCGTGAGCTGCACCATCCCGTGAGCATCGAAGCCCGCCACCGCAAGGGAATGGAGGAACGTCGGCTGGAATATGTGCCGGACCGGGACGGCATGGCCTGGCTCTCGGCCTATCTGACTGCGGATGTGGCTGTGGCTGCATGGTCCCGTGCCACCGAAGCGGCGCGTGCCCTGCAGGAGCCGGATGAATCCCGGACCCTGACCCAGCTCCGTGCGGACGTCGCCGCTGACTGGCTGCTGGCGGGGGTGGCGGAAGGAACTCCGTCACCCAAGGCGCAGGTCCTGGTGACCGTGCCGGTGCTGTCTCTTTTGGGCGCCGTGACTGAACCGGCCACGCTGGACGGGTATGGTCCCGTGCCGCCGAGCATCGCCCGCCGGCTTGTGGGGGATGGCGCCGGATCGTTCCTGCGTGTGCTGACCGATCCGCGCAACGGAGCGCCGCTGGAGATCGGACGGACCAGCTACCGGGTTCCGAAGGCGATGCGCCAATGGTTGCGGCTTCGGGACGGCCGGTGCCCTTTTCCGGGCTGTAATAACCATTCCCTGGATAACGAAGCGGATCATCTGTTGGCTTGGTCCGAGGGAGGCGGCACAGGGGTCACCAACCTGGGCCAGCCATGCCGGCGGCACCACCGACTCAGACACACCACAGCGTGGAGGCCGGTTGACGCGACCCGGGACCAGCCACCCGGCTGGATCTCACCTGCGGGACGCTCCTATCCAAGCGAACAACAAGACTGGGAACCACCACGCTGGCCGCAGTTCCTCGGCCACGCGGGTGAAGGCCGGGAGTTGGAACCGCCCGACCGGCTCGACGTACTTGCCGGCGCCGTCGGACCCGGAGAGGCCGGGCCGCCATTACCGGTGGATCCCTTTCCTGACTGGGCACTGTTCATCGCGGCGTAGGATCGACGCTCCATGTTCCTGCCCGTTGCCGCCGCCCTCCATCCACCAGGCTCCCTGGCCTGGCACCCTCCGCCGAGCCTGGGAAACTTCTGGCGGTTGTGCGCTTACTTAGGTGTAAAAGCGACAGAATGATTGCTACTCTGAAATCTGCACCTAGAGAGAGTGAGCAATGATGCTTCTCGAAAGAGACCTCATCCAGTCCGTCGGCTTCCGCAACGTAACGGACGGCGGACGTGTAACCGGCTTTCAGTTCCGGGTCCGGATGCCGTCCTACCGGGGCATGGCTGCGTCCCTCATCGATGGCATCGCCGTTCGCGTTGGCGGCATCGTCGACGTCGGACCTGACGTTCCGCTGTGGACCTTCGGCGGGCGGACCTACAGCCTGCGGCAGCTCTGGGAAAGTGATGGCGTGCGCTGGCCCCTTGAGGAAGCGGCAGTGGTCACCGTTCCCCTCGACGGCGGCCTGCCGCAGGGCGTCCACGAGCTCTCCATCGAGCTGCGGCTGCGGATGTCCTACATACCAGTCGAGCACCAGCCCACCGTGCACCGGACCAGCCGCAAGGTGACGCTCGCGCCGGAAGGCGGCGAAGGTACCTTCCGCTACGGCGTTTCCCTCTACAGCTTTATGGGCGATTACGGCACGGTGATGGACCTTGAGACGGCGCTGGCCGCCGTCGCTGACGTGGGCGCCACCGGCGTCGAGATTCTCGGCGAGGGCCACGTTCCCAACTATCCGGAACCGTCCCCGGCCTGGATCGATAACTGGTTCGGCCTGCTGGAGAAGTATTCACTGGAGCCGACGAACTACGGTTCCTGGATAGACACCCGTCTTCACCCGGGCCGCACCATGACGGTCGCGGAGGGTGCGGATGCCCTGCAGCGGGACCTGCGGCTTGCCAACCAATTGGGTTTCGGCTTCGTCCGCCCCAAGATCGGCGTAGTGTCCAGCGACCTGGTCCCAGACCCCATCTGGACTGAGTCCGTGGAACGCTCCCTTGCTCTGGCCCACGAGCTGGGGATCATCATCTGCCCCGAGATCCACTCCCCGACGCCCATCAAGCACCCCGTCGTCGAGGACTACATCGGACTCATCGAACGGACCGGAACCAAGAACTTCGGCCTGCTCATCGACACCGGAATCTTCCAGGACCGGCCCATCCCGCTGCGCGAAGGTGAGACCCGCGAGACCCGGCCCGCTTTCCTCGACGGCATCGGCGTCGACCCCGCCGACTTCGCCGATATCGCCCAGTACGTGGTGTTCGTCCAGGCGAAGTTCCACGACATCAACGAGCAGCTGGAAGACCAACAGATTCCCTGGCTGCCCGTCCTCAAGGCCCTCAAGGACTCCGGCTACACCGGTTATCTCTCCAGTGAATATGAAGGCGAACGCACGCCATGGCGCGCCATTGAGCAAGTGCGGCGCCAACACGCCCTGATCCGCCGCATCACCGGCGAACTTACCTGACCCATCCCATTTCCGAGTAAAGAGAACAACAATGCCAAACGGACTTCTTGACGATGCAAGCCTCCGCACCCATCCCGACGGTCTCGCGCTTGCCCTGACTCTGCCGTGGTACCGGAGTCTGTGGCTCTCCTCGGTCTCCAGCCTGCGGCTCACCGTCGACGGCCAGGATATCCCCGCCGAGAACTTGTCCCTGGAACTGGGTGGTGTCCGCTATGCGCTCCCGGACCTGCCCGCTCAAAGCGAAACTCTCTGGTACCTCCAGGAACATCCCTTGCTTATCGCCAAAACGGAGAGCCCTGTTGCCTTGGGCGAGCAGCACACCGTCCGGCTCATCGGTGAGTTGCGCCTGCCGTACATGCAGATTGCTCCCGGCCAGGACGGCGGTCCCGGCATGTACGTTCCCAACTTCGTGAACCAGGCACTGGAGCTGACTGTCACGGACAGGGCTGCGGCGGCACCGGAATTGACGACGGCGGTCACGCCGCCCCCGCCGAAAGCGGAGGACGATCCGTTCTCGCTGGGGCTCACCCTGTACTCGGCAAGTGCCGAATTCCGGGCCGGCTGGTACGACTTCGACGGTCTGCTGAACCGCGTGGCCGAGCTGGGCATCGGCCCCGGGATTGAGATTGTGGCATCGCAGGTCCTGCCTGCGTATCCCAACGTGACTGACGACTTCGTGCACTCGTGGCAGGAGGCCTTCGACAAGCACGGCTTCACCGCCAGCTCCTTCGGCGCCAATCTGGACATGGGACGCCGCCGTGACCGCGACATGACCCCGGACGAGGAGTACGAGTTCACGCAGACACTCTTCCACGGCGCCAAGAAGCTCGGTTTCCCGCTCGTCCGCATCCAGAGCGCGAAGCCGGAGCTGCTTCGCCGGCTGCTGCCGCTCGCCGAGGACCTCGAACTCAAACTTGCCTACGAGATCCATGCACCGCTGGGGCCCAACTCGCCGGAGATCATGAAGGTCCGCGACGTCTACGCCGAGCTTGATTCACCGCTGTTGGGCTTCGTGGCTGACTTCTCCTCAACCATGCACAGCATGTCTCCCACGCTCCTGCGCGCGGTTCGCCGTGCCGGGCTGGACGATGAAGCGGTGGAAAGGCTGCAGGCTATCTGGGGCACTGAGGCGCCGATGCGGGTGCGGCAGGAGGAGTTCATTGCGTACCTGCGGGGACGTGACTTCGATCCTGCCCGGCTTGGGTCCTTCGCACACCTGGCGTTCAACATGCACGGCCACGTCAACCCGAAGGAGTGGGCTGACATCATGCCGCAAATCATGCACGTCCACGCGAAGTTCTACGACATTGATGAGCAGGGCAACGAGCCGGCCATCGACTATCCGGAACTGGTCCGCGTATTCGTCGAAGGTGGTTACCGCGGTTACTGGTCCAGCGAATGGGAAGGCCATGCCTTCGCTGAGCTCGGTGAGGTGGATCCGCTGCTGCTGGTGCGGAAGCAGCATGACCTTGTCCGCAAGAGCATGCGGACGGCGCTGGCATCAGCCTGACCTGAAAGACCGACGTCCCATAGCCTCGATGCCCGTCCGTTTTAGCCGGCCGGGCATCGAGGCATTTAAGGGGCTCCCTTGGTTGCGGCGGCTGCCACGATGTCAGCAGCCTCTTTGAAGAGGCCCCGCATCCACTCATGCTCGGAGTCGCGGTTGTGCACGGGGTGCCACCACAATGCATTAACCAGCGGCGTGGCATCGAAGGGCAGCGGCAGGATCCGAATCCCGCCCACGCGCAGAGCGAACGGCACCAGGGCCGCCTGGATGAGCGCGATCCGGTTGGTCCCAACCACAAAGTGCGGCAAGGACTGGAAACTTTCAACAACCACGTCCACGCGTGGCTCAACGCCCAACTGCTGGATCTGCCGTTCCGCCGATGTTGAGGCTGAGCGCGTCTGATAGGTCATCACCCAGGGAAGTTCAGCGATGTTTTCCATGGTGATTTGCTCGCCGACGGCTTCATTGGACGTGGAGACCACGGCCACCCACCCGTCCCTCCACAGGTCCAGGTAGGGCAGCCCGGTGAGGAATCCATGGGGAATCACCATGCCGTCCACCGATCGAAGGCGGTTGGCTGCATCCTCCACCACCATCGGATTGTGGAGCATAAACCGGAACCGGACTCCTGGGGCGCGCTCGGCTGCAAGCTCGGAAGCAACCCGGCCAATGGTAGTGAAGCCGTAATCCGAGCCGTAGATGGAGAACTCGCGCTCAGATTCGGTGGGCTCCCAGGTGGCCTGGCTTTCGAAGACGCGGCGGGCGGCCTCCAGCGCGGTGGTGGTGTGCTCCGCGAGCCGGAGGGCGAAGGGGGTGAGCTCATAAGCATTACCGCGGCGGGCCAGGATCGGGTCCCCAAAGTGGGATCGGAGCCGGGCGAGCGAGGCGCTGAGCGCCGGCTGGCTGAGGTGGAGCCGCTCGGCCGCCCTAGTAACGCTTCGCTCGGTAATGAGGGCATCCAGCGAGATCAGCAGGTTGAGGTCGAGACGGGAAAGCAGGACATGTTTCGTCACGGCGCAGCGATCCTTTGGAAGTGGAACCGTTTCAAGTGAGTTTATCAGCGGGATCTATAACATGGGCGAAGTCATCAGGCATCTGGATAGACCTTCCGCGGACCTCCGTTGGACTTATGTCCGTCATAGCGAATACTTATGTGTGTTTTAGGCACATCTCCTGCATACTTGTGAGTGACCGGGGTCACGACACCCGGATTTTGGACAATGAAGTCAGAAAGGCTGGACATGACACAGCACCGTCGCTATTCGGGCCTGAAGGTCGGCGCCCTCGCCGTCCCCACCGTCGCAGCACTCATTCTTACCGGTTGCTCGGCCTCCACCGGCAGCAGCTCCTCTTCGGGTGGTTCCCAGGAATTTTCACTGTCCTTCGCGACGTCCAACACCATCGAGAGCCCCTTCCAGGTGTTGGCAGAAAATTACATGAAGTCACACCCGAACGTGAAAATCACCTTCAATCCTCAGCCGAACGACTCCTACGACCAGACCCTGCGCACACAGCTCCAGGCCGGAAACGCCTCAGACGTCGTAGTGACCTCACCCGGCTCCGGCACCGGCCGCAGCATCCTGCCGCTCGTCCAGGCAGGTTTCCTTGAGCCGCTTGACGATGCCGCGAAGCAACTGCTCCCCGAAGGAAGCGCCAGCACCTTTGGATCCGACGGCAAGGTGTACGGCCAGGCCACGGAAATCACGATCTCTGCCTTGGTGAGTAATGAGACGGCTGCAGATGCAGCCGGTGGCTTCCCTGCCGACTTTTCTTCCCTCCAGCAGCAGTGCAAGGCTCTGGAGTCCTCCGGTAAATCCCTCTTTGCCCTTGCCGGATCAGCCCCTCCCAACACAGGGCTGATGGCGATGTCCCTGGCAGCCTCGCGCGTCTACGCGGAAGACCCGAAATGGAACGATAAGCGCGCCGCCAAGGAAACCACCTTCGCCGGCTCGGACGGTTGGAAGGCAGCCCTCGAAGCGGTTAATACCTTGAAGGATGCGGGCTGCTTCCAGAAAGGTGCTGCCGGCGGCGGTTTCGACGCCATCACCAAGGGGCTTGCCAGCGGAACGTCCGTGAGCGGCTTCATCCCGGCCCCAAGCTGGAAGCAGCTGCAGTCCGCCGCTGGGGGCTCCCAATTCGCCGTACGGCCGTTCCCGGCGGAACAGGGCTCGGGCAACAGCTACGTATTCGCCAGCGCAAACTACGCCTTCTCCATCAACGCGGCCTCCAAGAACAAGGACGCTGCCAAGGCCTTCCTCGACTGGGCCGCACAGCCTGAGCAGACCAAGGCCTTCGCAGAAATCGACGGTGCCCTGCCGGTCAGCGGACTCGACAAATACGATTTCGACGGCGGCGCCTACAAGAACGTCGGCGTCCTGATCAAGGACGGCAAGTACGGCCCCCTGCCCAACATCCAGTGGCCGAATTCCGCCGTCTACGACGCACTGGCCACGGGGGTCCAGGGCATCATCACCGGCCAGAAGAGCCCTGACCAGGTCCTGCAGGCCATGGACGCGGCCTGGGAACAGTAGCAGTTCTTCACCATCAACGTTCCGACGACTCAAAGGGACAAGCAAGGAATACCAATGACTGCGACGATGCAACCGAAAAGCGAAGCAGCTGAAGCACCCCGGCGAGGCAAGCGTACGCCGGGGACGGGTGAGAACACCCGTCCCCGGCGTGGGCCCATGCAGTTCGGACACTGGTGGTGGGCGCTGCCCGGGATCGCCCTGGTGTTTGCCATCCACTACGTGGCAACCGGTATCGGCGGATTCTTCGCCTTTACCAACTGGACGGGCATCGGCTCGTTCAAAATCACGGGCTGGGCAAACTTTGAGGCCATCTTCAAGGACCCCACGAAACTCGGAGCCCTCTCCAATACCCTCTTTCTGGCCTTTGGCTCGGTTCTCCTGGGCAACATCGCCGGGCTGGTCATTGCGCTGGGCCTGAACCGCGTCCTCAAGACGCGCTACATCCTCCGGACCCTCTTCTTCATGCCGGTGGTGCTCAGCCCGCTAGCCACGGCCTACATCTGGAAATATATCTTCGACTTCGACGGTCCGCTCAATGCTTTTCTTACGGCAATAGGCGCCGGCGACCAAGCCAAGCCGTGGCTGGCCGACCCGCAGTGGGCCATCTGGACCGTCCTGGTGGTGCTGGTCTGGTCTTCCACCGGCTTTGCCATGGTGATTTTTATGGCCGGCCTGGCAGGTGTCCCCGTGGAAGTGGAGGAGGCGGCGGCCATTGACGGCGCCAACCTGTGGCAGCGGTTCCGCAACGTTACCCTGCCCGCCATCCGCCCCGCCGTCGCCATCGCCACCACGCTGGGAATCGTCCAGGGGCTGCGCGTCTTCGATCCCATCATGGCGCTCACCGGCGGCGGACCGGCCGGAGCGACGGAAACGCTGGCCACGCTGGTTTACAAGCAGGCCTTTGCGCTCGGGAACTTCGGGGGCGGTGCCGCCCTGGCCCTGGTGCTCGCCGCTATCATCCTGATCTTCGCCGTTCTCCAGCAGCGGCTGACGCGTTCGAACCCTGAGGACTAAGCCATGTTCCGCTACACCAAACTCACCCTGCTCCGCGAAGTCGGCCTATGGGCGCTCGCCCTGCTGTTCCTCGCGCCGTTCTACTTCCTGGTGACAACTGCCCTGAAACCGGACAACGAGTTGTTCACCACCTCGGCCCTGGCTCCGCCAACAAGCCCCGACTTCAGCAACTTTGTCGACGTCCTCACCGCCACCGGCAACTCCAACGTGGTGATGGGCCTGGTCAACAGTGCCATCATCACCGCGGGCAGCATCGTGGGGCTCATCGCACTCGGTTCCATCACCGGATACGTCATCTCCCGCAGCACCCGACGCTGGAGCAAGGGCGCGTATTACCTCTTCCTGATCGCCATCATCCTCCCCGGCCAGCTCGGCGCCGTCCCTCTCTACATGGGTGCACGGGCCCTTGGACTCACCGGATCCGCTTGGGGCCTGATCATCCTGTACACGGGCATGCTCCTGCCGTTGTCGATCTTCCTCTACGCAAACTTCTTCCGCGGCCTCGGCACGGACTACGAAGAAGCGGCCACCATCGACGGCGCCAGCAAATCCCAGATTTTCTCCAAGGTGGTGTTCCCCATGATGGCCCCAGCCACGGGAACGGTCACCATCTTCGCCGGGCTCATCGTGTGGAACGACTTCTTCACGTCGCTGATCTTCCTGGGCGGCTCCGCCAACCAGACACTGCCGGTGGCCATGTACTACTACATCGGTTCCCTGGTCTCCCAGTGGAACTCGATCTTCGCGATAGTGATCGTCTCCATGATTCCCATCCTGGCGCTGTTCCTGTTCGCACAGAAGCGGTTCATCCAGGGCTTCTCCGGCGGCCTGAAGGGCTGACCCGCGATGGTGGACAACCGCGCAGCGTTCGAGCGCTTCGTGGAGATCTTCTACACCCAAAAACGGGTGCGTGAAGCCTTCGACTTCCTTGTGGCCGGCGACTACCGGCAGCACAACCCGACCATTCCTGACGGGCCTGAGGCGGCAGTAAGAATGCTGACGCCGAAGTTCGACGGATCGCCAGACTCCCGGTTCGAGGTTCAGCGCATCCTGGTGGACGGTGACCTGGCGTTGGTGCATGTACGCGCTTCAGGTCCCGGGCGACCCGACGCCGCCGTCGCAGACATTTACCGCTTCGAAAACGGGCGGATTGTTGAGCATTGGGACGTGCTTCAGCCGGTTCCTGAGCATCCGGTCCACGACCACCCCATGTTTTAGACCACTATTTCAATTCTCTAGGAGACATCCATGTTCCAACTTTCGCCCAATATCGACCTTTTGTTCGCCGAAGCAGGCGAAAGTGCTGCTGACCGGGTTCGCGCGGCGGCAGCGGCCGGCTTCGACGCCGTCGAAATGTGGGGCCCAACGGGCAAAGACATTCCGGCCCTGAAGGCCGCACTCGAGGAAACCGGAATCCAGCTCACCTCCCAACTGGCGGAACCGCGTATGCAGTTCATGATCCCGCCCCGCAACCACGATGCTTTCTACACTGGGCTGGACGCCGGCGTCGAAGTTGCCCAGCAGCTCGGCTGCCCCCGGATGGTAGTGGGCAGCGGTACCGGATTCGGCGGGCGCAAGCGGCAGGACCAGCTGGACGAACTGATCGAGATCTTTACCAAGGGCACAGCGCACATCGAGGGTTCGGGCATCACGCTGGTCCTCGAGCCGGTGAACGTCAGGGTTGACCACCCGGGAGCCCTCCTCGATCGGACCTCGGAAGCCGTCTACATCGCCCAGGGCGTCAACTCGCCCAACTTCGGCGTCCTCTACGACCTCTACCACTCCACGGTCGAGGGCGAGGACGTGGCCGCCGAGCTCGCTAACGCCGGCGACCTCATCAAGTATGTTCAGATCGCCGACGCTCCGGGGCGCGGCGAACCCGGCTCGGGATCCATCGACTGGCACGCCCGGCTCACGGACCTGAGGAACAGCGGCTACGCCGGCCCCATCGGGCTCGAGTACTACCCGACCATCGACTCGGCGAAGTCCGTCCGGCGCATCCAGGAACTGGTGGCGGGACGGTGAGCGGGAACCGGTATCCCGCTGCGGTCGACGTCGCCATCGTCGGCAGCGGCCCCACGGCATCGGCGTACGCACGGATCCTCAGCGAGGAAGCCCCTGGCGCCACCATCGCCATGTTCGAGGTGGGCCCCACCGTCAGCAATCCACCCGGGGCGCACGTCAAGAACATTGAGGATCCTGAACGCCGAAGCCTCGCGCAGCGGGCATCGGAAGGCCCCGGTGCAGGTGCCGAGACGGTGAACTCACCCGGCGCGGTTAAAAGCGGGGAGCGAAGGGCCAGGCCCGGAACCTACCTGCTGCAGGACGGCTACGCTTTCCCCGGCGAGGACGGGATGCCCGTTGCCGCCATGTCCAGCAACGTGGGCGGCATGGCCGCCCACTGGACCGCTGCCTGCCCCCGCCCGGGCGGCAAAGAGCGCATTCCGTTCCTGCCGGACCTTGAAGAGCTTCTTGACGACGCCGACCGTCTGCTGGGGGTGACCACCCGCGCCTTTGACGGGGCCCCGTTCTCCGACCTCGTCCGCGAACGTCTTTCAGCCACGGTGGATCAGGGTCGGGACCCTGCTCATCGTGTCCAGCCCATGCCGCTCGCCGTACACCGGCGGGAGGACGGCGGCCTGGTCTGGTCAGGTTCCGACGTCGTGATGGGGGATGTGACCCGGGAAAATCCGCTGTTTGAACTTTATGATGAGTCGCTGGTGACGCGCGTGCTCCTGGAGGATGGCGCTGCTGCCGGCATCGAAGTCCAGGACCGCCGCAGCGGCGAAACCCATCAGGTGGCCGCCCGCTACGTTGTGGTGGGTGCGGATGCCCTGCGCACGCCGCAGCTGCTGTGGGCTTCCGGGATCCGGCCCGACGCCCTGGGCCGCTACCTCAACGACCAGGCACAGGTGGTGTTCGCGAGCAGGCTGCGCGACGTCACGGCTCCGCAGGGCCGGGCAGCCGCCAACGGCGCGCTCAGTGAGCAGAGCGGAGTTGCCTGGGTTCCCTACACGGACGAGGCGCCCTTCCACGGCCAGATCATGCAACTGGATGCGTCACCTGTTCCCTTGGCCGATGATGACCCAGTTGTCCCGGGCTCTATCGTGGGGCTTGGCCTGTTCTGCGCCAAGGATCTGCAGCGAGAGGACCGGGTGGTGTTCGAGGACGGCATCCGCGACTCGTACGGGATGCCCGCCATGCGCATCCACTACCGCCTCACCGGGCGGGACCATGAGGTACTGGACCGCGCCAAGCAGGAAATTGTCCGCCTGGGCAAGGCGGTGGGTGAACCGCTCGACGAGCGTCCGTTCGTCATGCCGCCCGGCGCATCGCTTCACTACCAGGGGACAACCAGGATGGGTGCAAGGGACGACGGCGAGAGCGTGTGTTCGCCCGACAGCCAGGTGTGGCAGGTCCCCGGCCTCTTCGTGGCTGGCAACGGCGTCATTCCCACCGCCACGGCATGCAATCCCACGCTGACGGCCGTCGCCCTCGCCGTGCGCGGGGCCCGGAAACTCACAGAAGAACTCAACAGCTCTTTACTTATGTCTGAATCAGACAATAGACTGACTAAATAATGAATAAGTGGCGCAATGCCGCTGCTATTTCGTTCAATCACAGGCAAGGCATGCCGCAGACAAGGAGGTCTCGATGATCGCCGACCGCATAATCGAGCAGGGAACACTGATCACCCAGGACGGCCGTACCGCCGTCGAAGTCCGCATCCCCTGGTACCGGGCCCTGCCGGGTTCCAGCATCGCTGGAGCTGCATTGACAGTGGACGGCGTCAGCGCCCCCGAGGGCTCACTGCGCTGGACCATGAACAACCGCACATTCAGCTTCGAGGAACTCGTGGACGAGACCGGTGAATGGTGGTTCCCGCTGGACTCGGCAGTCCTTTCGGGCGACCTTGCCGTCCCGGACAGCCAGATCGAGCACGAGGTCAGGGTGGACCTGAAGCTCTACATCCCCTACATCATCACCGACCACGGCGTGCTGCACATCGAAGAGCACGACACCAAGACCATGAAGGTGGCACAGCGATGACCAGCCTCGGCACGCCGATCCAGGGCGTCACCCTTTACAGCTTCACCCGGGCCTTCCACGGCCGGCAGTACGACCTCGATGGCCTCATCCGCAAGGTGGCGGATGAAGGCTTTGGCCCAGGGCTTGAAGTCATCGGATTCTCCAGCCTGCGCGGCTTCCCGGACCGGATCGATGACAACTTCGTTGGCCAGTTCCGTGATCTTGTGGCCGAGGTTGACCTGGTCCCCACCTCCCTCGCAGTCAACGTTGATACCGGTATCCGCCGCCACCGGCTCATGAATCATGACGAGCTTGTCGAATACATGCGCAAGCAGATCGAAGTAGCCGCCAAGCTCGGCTTCCCGATCGCCCGGGTGCAGATCTCGCTGACTCCGGACGCCATGGAAAGCCTGCTGCCCGTGGCCGAGAAGTACGGCGTCACCCTGGCCCTCGAAGTCCACGCGGACCAGCACGGCGCCCACGAACGTGTCCTGGCCCTTCGCGACCGCTACGAGAAACTCAATTCCCCCTTGCTCGGCTTCACCGCGGACTGGGGTGCCACCGTTACCGGCTTTGCGCCCTCCCTGCTGGAGGCCTACCGCCGCCGTGGTGCTTCGGAGGAACTTCTCGGACAGGTGGTTGACCTGTGGAATGGTTTCCACGTCGACGGACCGCCAAACACGCAAAAGGTTCACGGCGAACGCTTCGGTGCCTTCATCGGCCTGGCGGCCCGGAACGGCCGGCCCGATCTTGGCATTGACTTCGCCATCAACGGAACAGGGCTTTTCGGTCCTGCACCGCTGGACACCTGGCTGGAGATCATGCCTTGGGTCCGCCACGTGCACGGCAAGTTCTTCGGCATCGACGAGACCGGCGAAGAGCCCTCGGTGCCGGTCCGGAGCCTTGTCCGGCAACTGGTTGAGAACGGCTACTCCGGCGCAATCTCCAGCGAATACGAAGGCTGGCACTGGAACAACTGGCAGGACCCGTTCGACATCATCCGCGGCGAGCAGGCCGTCCAGCGCTCAGCGGCCGCCAACGCCGGTTCGGCCATGATCACCGACGCTTCAGAAGCCCGCCGCATCCTCAATAGCCATCTCGCCCAGCCCGTCCGCGGCTGACAACGAAGGAACCAGAAATTATGTCAGAAGGCATCGCAGGCTCGGGTATCGAGCTTGGAATTACCCTCTATTCGCTCACCTCCGAGTTCGCCGCCGGGCTCTACACCCCTGAGACGCTGATCAAAGCTGTTGCAGATGAAGGCCTCGGCCCGGGGGTTGAGTTCAACATCGCCCAGATGCTGCGCACCTACCCGGACGTCGACGACGACTTCGTCCGCCTGTGGCGCGACAGCATGGACCGCTACGGCCTGACCCCCAGCGCAGTGGGCACCAACCTGGACATGGGCCGCCGCAAGGACCGGGACATGACACCCGATGAGGAGTACGACTTCTTCGCCGCGCAGCTGCACACGGCTAACAAGCTTGGTTTCCACCGCGTGGTGATCCGCTCCGCGGGCAAGGAATTGCTCCGCCGGCTGCTTCCCCTGGCCGAGAAGTACGACCAGAAGCTCGGCTACGAAATTCACGCACCGCAGGGCCCGAACGATCCCAAGATCCTGCAGATCCGCGAGATGTACGAGGAACTGGGAAGCGACCGGCTCGGTTTCACCGCAGACTTCAGCTCGACGATGCACAGCCTATCTCCGACCCTCTTCCGCACGTTGACGCAAATGGGGCTGCCCGAGGAGCACTTCGCTGTCATGCAGGAGATCTGGCGCAAACCGTCGCCCATGCATGAGCGCAATCAGGAGTTCGAGGACTACCTAAGTGCCAACAACTTTGATCCTGCCCGCCTGGGCCCGTTCACCCGGCTGGCATTCAACATGCATGGACTGGTTCCGCCGGAGGAGTGGCTGGATATCATGCCGCAGATCTTCCATGTCCACGCAAAGTTCTACGACATCGACGAACACGGCAATGAACCCGCGATGGACATTCCCCGCATTGTGCGCCAGTTCGTCAAGGGCGGCTACCAGGGCTACCTGTCCAGCGAGTGGGAGGGCCACGCGTTCGCCGACCTGGGCGAATCCGATCCGATCGACCTCGTCAAGAAGCAGCACACGCTGATGCGGCATGCCATCGAAGAGGCCGTTGATCCAAATGCACCCGACTCCCACGCGACCCTGGTCGAGACTGTTAAGTAAGGAAAGTCATGGCAACTCACAATTCCCTGTTCCAGGATACCGACGTCCGCAGGCACCCCGAGGGGATTGCCGTGTCGGTGCAGCTGCCCTGGTACCGCAGCCTCTGGCTGTCCGCCGTTGACGACGTCGTTGCAACCGTCAACGGTGTGGAGATTCCCAAAGAGTCCCTCCGCTTCGAACTGCAGGAAAAGTCCTACTCCATAGCTGAACTCCCGGAGCAATGGGAAACCCTGTGGTTCGTCGCAGACAAGCCCGACGTGGTCATCCCCCTGGACCGCGTCCCCGACGCCGGCGAGGAGATCGACGTCGAGGTCATCCTCACCCTGCGCCTGCTCTATATGCAGATCGCGCCCTTGCGCTACGTGGGCAACCGTGTCGCGGTTGAACGGAAAGTGGTGCTCGCATGAAAGCCTTGCGCGTAGCCATGATCGGTTATGGCTTCATGGGTGCTGCCCACTCCCAGGGCTGGCGGACGGCGCCGCGGGTATTCGACCTGCCTGCCGAGCCGGAAATGGCGGTTGTTGTCGGCCGCAACGCTGAAGCGGTCGCTGCCGCTGCCAGCAAATGGGGCTGGGCTGAGTCAGCAACAGACTGGCGGGACGTGATCGCCCGGGACGATATCGACGTCGTCGATATCGTCACCCCCGGCGACTCCCACGCCGAAATCGCGATCGCCGCGCTGGAAGCCGGGAAGCACGTTTTGTGCGAGAAACCACTCGCCAACACCGTGGCGGAAGCCGAAGCGATGGCCGAAGCTGCCGAACGGGCGGCTGCCCGGGGCATCCAGGCAATGGTCGGTTTCACCTACCGCCGCGTTCCGGCCGTCACCTTCCTCCGCAACCTCGTCGCCGAAGGCGCCGTCGGCACGATCAACCAGGTGCGTGCCTCCTACCGGCAGGACTGGCTGGTGGACCCGGAGATGCCGCTGGCGTGGCGCCTGCAGAAGGAACACGCCGGCTCCGGGGCTCTGGGGGACATCGGCGCCCATGCCATCGACCTGGCCCAGTTCGTCACAGGCTTGAACCTGGAGAAGGTGTCCGGCGTTATCGACACCATCGTGAAGGAACGGCCTCTTTTGAAGGGTTCCACTTCAGGCTCCGGGCTCTCCGGCGCTGCCGGCGTCGGCTCCGGCCAGGTGACGGTGGACGATATCGCTATCTTCACGGGCCGCTTCGAATCCGGCGCGCTGGCGTCGTTCGAGGCCACCCGGTTTGCCACCGGCCGGAAGAACGCGCTGCAGATTGAAGTTTCCGGGGACAAGGGCGCCCTGGCCTTCGACCTGGAGGACCTCAACAGCGTCCAGTTCTACGACCGTACGGCACCTGCGGATCGCCAGGGCTTCCGGAAGGTCCTGGTCACGGAAGCGGAGCATCCCTACGTTTCGGCGTGGTGGCCGGCAGGCCACATGCTCGGTTACGAGCACGGGTTCTCCCACCAGGTCAAGGACCTCGTGGAGGGCATCGTGGGCGGCACCGTCCCGCATTCGTCGTTCGCTGACGGGCTGAGGGTGCAGCGGGTGCTCGACGCTGTCGAGCGCAGTTCCGAAAATGATTCCGCCTGGACACGCGTCGCTGCCGGCGTTCCCGTGCCGGCCAGTTGAGGAGGGGAAGTACGTGGCACGACCAATTACCTTGTTCACCGGCCAGTGGGCCGACCTGCCGTTCGAGGAGGTGGCCCGGTTCGCCGGCGAGTGGGGCTACGACGGGCTGGAGATCGCCTGCTGGGGTGACCACCTGGACCCCTGGCGCTGGGACGACGACGCCTATGTGCAGGGCAAGCTGGACATTCTTGAACGCCACGGCCTCAAAGTGTGGACCATCTCCAACCACCTCAAGGGCCAGGCCGTCTGTGACGACCCGATCGACGAACGGCACCGCGGCATCCTGCCGGACGTCGTATGGGGCGACGGCGATCCTGAAGGGGTCCGCCGTCGCGCCGCCGAGGAGCTGAAAAACACTGCGCGGCTCGCCGCGAAGCTGGGCGTGAAAACGGTGACCGGCTTTACGGGATCGTCCATCTGGAAGTACGTGGCGATGTTCCCGCCCGCCTCAGAGAAGATGGTCGACGCCGGCTACCAGGACTTTGCCGACCGGTGGAACCCCATCCTCGATGTCTTTGACGAGGTGGGCGTCCGCTTTGCCCATGAGGTGCACCCGTCAGAGATCGCGTACGACTACTGGACGACTCAGCGCGCCCTGGAGGCGATCGGGCACCGTGAGGCGTTTGGGCTGAACTGGGACCCGAGCCACATGGTGTGGCAGGACATCGACCCGGTGGGGTTCCTGTGGGACTTCAAGGACCGGATCTACCATGTGCACTGCAAGGACACGAAGAAGCGCCTGTCCAACGGGCGCAACGGCCGGCTCTCCTCCCACTTGGCCTGGGCTGATCCGCGCCGCGGCTGGGACTTCATCTCCACCGGCCACGGTGACGTGCCGTGGGAGGATGCGTTCCGGATGTTGAACGCCATCGGCTACCGCGGGCCGCTGTCCGTGGAGTGGGAGGACGCCGGAATGGACCGGTTGGATGGCGCCCCCGAGGCGCTGGCTTTCGTGCGCCGGCTCTCCGGCTATGAACCCTCGGCAGCGGCTTTCGACGCCGCTTTCAGTACGAAGTAATTCGCATACAAGTGAGGCCGGCCCCGCGGGGCCGGCCTTTCCTGTGCCATGAGCTTCTTGTATCCGGTCAGAGGGCAGCCCGGGCCGCTGGTGCCGGCTCCACGAATGCTGGCTCCGCGAGGGCTGCCCCCGCCAGGGCCAGGTGACTCCGCGTCATCTCCGTTGGGTCGTCCTGCAGCCATTCGTGGCCGCCCCACTCGCTGGTCAGCGTGCCCGTGAAGCCGGTCCCGCCCAGCAGGCTGCCGAGGTCACGCAGCGGCTGTGTGACCCGCCCGCCGTCGTCGTCCAGGTCCCAGAATTTCAGGTGGAAGGCACCCACCAGGGGGAGGATGCCCTGCAGGTCGGTGGCGTCGCTGCGGCCGAAGCGGATGAGCAGGTTCATAAAGAGGGTGTGGATGCGCGGCGGAACCTGCCCTGCGCGGAGCAGGGCGGTGACGGCATCGAGGGTGGCGGGATCGCGCCAGTCATTCTCCAGGCGCGCCAGAAGGTCGGAAGGAACGCCGCCCTGCCGCAGCTCATCAAGGTAGGTGACGGGAAGGGCCGGCATGAGCATGCTGATGTCAACGAGTACCCGCACGTGGTCATCTGCCAGCCCGGCTATCGCATCCAGGGCTGGTGCCACCGAAGGGTTGTTCGGAGTCTGCTGCCCTTGGACTTCTTCGTACAGCACCAGATCGAGTTCATGCAGCAGCGGCTGCAGCAGCGTGAGCAGTTCCGTGCCCGCCTGTCCGATCGGTAACCGGATCCCGCGGGCGCCCACTCGGCTGGCGGCGCTGAGTTGGGGGACCAGGAAGTCCAAGCGCTCCTGCAACGAGCGGCGGTCGGTTGGGGTCGTGAAGTCGTCGAGGCTGGCGCCAACGATGCTGACGCGTCCCCCTCTTGCCGCCAGCGAATCCCGCAGTTCGTCTACCTCGGCGTCCTGCGGAGCGGGGAAGGACCGCCACAGCAGCCCAGGTTCGAGCTCTATTGTCTTCGTCACGGAATCCGCGATGCCAGTCACAACGTCCGCGGCTGTCCGCCGGGCTGCCGTGATCTCCGGAGTCCAGTTGAAGGAGCTGGCGCAGAGGGTCCAGTTGTCAGGAAGTGCGGGGGCCATGTGATGCCTTCCCAATTACGCTTGTTAATGACAAACTTATGTCACTTTTAGGATAAAGGATGGAAGCCATGTTGCAAACCGCTTTGCGCGAAGATGCGCTGACGGCCACGCCGGAAGGCTTTGAACTCCGGCTCGGCCTGTCATGGATCCGCTCAATGCCCCTTTCCAGCGTGGCTGAGCTCGCAGTTGAGGTCGACGGCATCCCGGTGGCACCAGGGGATTTGGCGGTGGTGCTGGGGGCCCGGCGCGTGCGTGCGGACGCATTGCAGGCGGAGTCCGGGTGGTGGTTCGTGCAGGACAGGCTGGTCTTGGCCGGCCGGCGCAAGCTTTCCCGCGGGGTGCACGCCATCGCCGTCGACTTCCAGCTGCTGGTGCCCTACCTTCAGACGCATCCCGGTTCGCCGCTGGTCCTGCCGTTCCATCTGGAGGCCCGGCTGGAGCTTGACCGGGCACCGGTGCCCAGCGTCTCCCGCGACGTGGCCTGAGCGGCTATGCCCAGGCCGCGCAGTGGACCCTAGGCGGGAACAGCGGCCCGTTCCGGTGAGGGCCTGCCGTCAGCAAACCAGCGCGGGAAGGTGACATCGAACAGCTGCTCGCGCGCCAGCTCAGCTCCTCCGCGCAGGGGCTCGCGCTCATCGTTGACGGACAAGGTGATGGTGAGGTCGCGGGTGGCGAGCGGCAGGGACAGTTCGTAGACCCGCTGGCGCACTTCGGCCAGGAATACTTCGCCGGCCGATCCCATGGCCCCGCCGATGACGATGATTCCGGGGTTGAACATGTTCACTAGGGCTGCAATGGTCTCACCCGCTACCCGGGCCGACTTTTGAATCAGTGTGATGGCCAGCGGGTCCCCGGCCTGGGCCGCGAGGGTGATCTCCTCGAGGGTCAGTGTCCCCTTTTTTACCAGCGGAGCCAGGGAGCTCTGGGTGCCTTCCGTGACAGCCTGTTCCGCGTCCCTGACCAGGGCCCAACCGCTGGCCACCGCTTCGAGACAGCCGATCTTGCCGCAGCGGCATTGGGCATGGGAGTCGGAAACCCGGACATGGCCGATGTCGCCGGCCGCGCCGTTGGCACCGCGGTGGATCCTGCCCTGGGACAGCAGCCCGGCACCGATGCCCGAACCGATCTTGCAATAGATGAGGTTCGCAAGGGATTCGCGACGCCGGGCGCGCTCACCAAGGGCAAGCAGGTTGACGTCGTTATCCACCCACACCGGTGCGTTAAAGCGGTCCTCGAAGGGTGTGCGGACATCGAATCCATTCCACCCGGGCATGATCGGAGGTGCCACCGGTTGTCCCGTGGCGAAGTCAACCGGGCCGGGGAGGCCCACCACGACACCCCAGACGGGCACTTCGTGATCCTTTTTCAGCACGTCGTCAACGAGGGCCATCACTGCGTCAATGGTCTTCTCGGGGCCCTGGGCGATATCCCAGGTGCGGTGCGTGTGTTCCAGGATGTCGCCGTCAAGGGCAGTGACGCCAACCCTTATATGAGCGGCTCCGAGGGCACATATGACGATCCGTCCCTGCTCCGCGCGGAAGCGAAGGGTCCGGGGCGCGCGGCCACCGGAGGAGGCGCCGAATTCTCCATCCCCGAGAAAGCCGATCTCAATGGCCTGGTCCACACGCTGGCTGACAACGCCCCTGCCCAGCCCAGTGACCTTGCCGATTTCAGGGCGCGTTGTGGCCTCGCCCGTTCGCACCAGGTTGACGATCCTCAGCAGGCTCGTCACTTCATCCGTTTGTGCTCCAAAGCGGAGTGTGGACTCTGTCGTCATGATCACAATTCTCACACATAGGAGGGGACTAAGGTGGGGTTGAACGCGACTATAGCCGGATATTTCCGTACTTATGAATAATAAGGACAAAAGAGGGGGAGGCGACGATGCCTTGGAATATAGGAGTTCTTGGAGCCGGGCCGGGCGTCGCGGCCCTGCATCTGCCGGTGCTGGGGCGGCTGGCGGAGCTGTTCAAGGTGGTGCACATTGCCGATGCGGGAAGCGGGCGCGCCCAGGGCCTGGCCGAAAGGCTTGATGCCCGGTGGTCGGTGGGGGAGGCAGACCTGCTTGCGGACCCGGCTGTCCAGGTGGTGGCCATCTGCAGCCCGCCCGCTGAACACGCCCGCCAAATCCTGGCGGCTGTAGCCGCGGGGAAGCCAGCCATCTTTTGCGAGAAGCCGTTGGCCACCAGCAGGGAAGAAGCCGATGAAGTCATCTCTGCCTGCCGGGTCGCGGGAACGGTTCTTCTGGTGGGGACGAACCACCTGTTTGACGCCGCGTGGGGGCGGGCGAAGCATCATCTCGTGGCCCTCGGGGGCCGGGTGCAGGCGGTCTCCGTGACGCTGGCACTCCCACCGAATGAGAGGTACCACCGGCTGGTCGCCGAGGGTGGTCCTTTACAGGCAGCCCGGCGGGGACGTCTGGACCTCGGCAGTCCTGCAATTGCGGCCGGAGTCCTGCGGCAGTTGCTGACCGGTCTTGCGATCCATGATCTTCCGGCCGTGAGGGACATCGCGCCAGGCATCGATGAGGTTGTCTACGCGCGGGTCGCTCCGCCGATCGGCTACCTTGTGGGGTACCGGGCCGGCGGAGTCATGGTCCAGTTGGCGCTTGCCATGCTTCCGGAGGGGCCGGACGCCCTCTGGAGGATGGGTATCGCCACCTCCCACGACCGCATCGAGGTGAATTTCCCGCCCGCCTTTGTCCATGCCGGAAGCGCGGCCGCCCGGGTGCGGAGCGCGGACGGGCAGTGGACGGAGTACCGGCGGGATCCGGAAGACGGGTATGTGGCCGAGTGGCGCCTGCTTGCGTCACTCCTTGAAGGCGGGGCCCCTGTGGAGTACGACGAACTGCTGGCTGACTCGCACTTTGCAATCGACCTGGCCGAGGCTGCCGCAGCGAAAGTTCTTGAAGGGGTGTCGCAATGAGTTCAGCAGATCTAGGGTTCGGCATCTTCACGGCGTTACCCTCCTATGTCGCCGCCGTCGCCGAGCTTTCCGTCAGCGCTGCGCTCACCGATGACATCAGTGGGGCGGTGGCTGTGGTGCCTGGATCCGGCGATTGGTGGCAGGGCATGCTGGCCGCCCGGGCCGGGGGAGCGGCAGCAGTGGTGATTGCGGACCCTGCTGTGCTCCCGCAGGAGGCGCTTGAATCACGCCCCTGGCCAGCTGACATCCCGGTCATCGTTGAGCGTCCCCGGCTGCGCCCGGATGTGGTTGCCGATGCCCTCCGGGCCAGACGAGGCGGCCCGGCCCGGATCGTCACCGTCGAGTGTGCCGCCCCCGCGGCAGGTCTTGAAGCGGTTATCCGCGACGGCTTGGGCTGGGCGCGGTCCCTGGTCCGGGGCCCGTTGACGCTCCAGGTGTGCAGTGCCACGGCGGAAGCCAGGATTGCTCTGCTGGACTCAGGGGGATCCGCGGGCGGGGCAATACCGGTCACCCTTGGGGTGGCGGCCGCAGCGGGCCTTCACGCCGACGGCCTGCTCCAGGTGCTGGCCCTCGGCGAGGTGCGAACTGAAGTCACCGTGGACCGGCAGGCCGGGCTGACGAGGCTGGAGACGTCCACCGAGGACGGGACACTGAGGGCTCCGGAGCGCTATGAATCATCAGCCCGTCTGGCGCTGCGCCGGGCCATCGAGGCGCAGTCTTCGGGTCAGCCCGGAACGGAACTGGATGAGCTGCTCGAGGACATGTCCCTCACGCGCGCAGTGCTTGCTACATAAAGGGGCGCCCGCCACCGGCGTCTAATTCACGCATTCTTTTGTTGCTTTTCAACTAAAGTCGGGTAACATGAGTAACGGCGCCGGGGTTCCTTCCGAACCCGTTCTCCGTCGTGATGGTGCGCCGGAGGCACAATACGTCGCGTCGACGGCCCGATCGTTCGGGTAGATCACTATGCCACTTTCACCTTTGAGACTCCGTCTCCTTGTTATCTCCTTGCTCACGGTTTCCTTCCTCGGGGCCCTGGACCACACCGTGGTGTCGACATCCCTGGCCACGGTTGCGGGTGAGCTGGGCGCGCTGAAGCTCATGAGCTGGGTTGTTGTGGGATACACCCTCGCGAGCACAGTGCTGCTGCCGGTGCTCGGCAAACTAGGTGATGTCCTGGGAGCCCGCCGGATCTTCCTCGGTTCGCTGGTGATGTTCCTGGCGGCCTCCCTGGCCTGCGGCTTCTCGCAGGACATGGCATGGCTTATCGCCGCACGCGTCCTGCAGGGGATGAGCTCCGCGGGCCTGCAGCTGATGTCGCAGACCATCATCGCCAGGGTCACCTCGCAGCGGGAACGTCCGCGCTACATGGCCATCATTGGCGCAGCTTTCCCCATCGCGGTCCTGGTTGGCCCCGTTCTCGGCGGCGCCATCACCGATTACTGGGGATGGCAGTGGGTTTTCTGGATCAACATCCCGGTGGGCGCTGCAGCCCTGGCCCTTGCCCTGGTTGCCGTTCCCCACCTGGAGCCTGGCCCCATGCCCCGCCACTTCGATGTTGCCGGGGCGGCTGTATTTACCGCTGCACTGGTGGCCCTTGTCCTCGCCGCCACCTGGGCCGCAGAACGCAGCGCGGGCCCCGCCACCGCTGCCGCGCTCGCGGTCAGCATGCTGGGCTTTGTTGCCTTCTACTTTGTTGAGCGCCGCGCACCCGAACCCATCGTCCCCCTGCATTTCTTCGCCAACCGGACCATCGCTGCAGGCACTGCACTCTCGGCGATTATCGGCGTCGGCCTCTTCTCCATCACCGCCTATTTGCCCACGTACGTCCAAATGGCGTACCAGACCACCGCCACCGTGTCCGGGCTCGTGCCCATCGCAACCGTGTTCGGCATGTTGACCAGCAACCTGCTGACCGGATGGCTGGCCAGCAGGACGGGGCGGTACCGGATCTTCCCCATCCTGGGAACATCGTTGGGGGCCGCCGGACTATTTGTGATGGCGGTGCTGCCCGCCGGGCTTCCGCTGTGGGTTCCCATGATCGTTATGGCCGTTGTTGGGATGGGCACCGGCGCGTTCATGAGCCTGATCGTCACTGTGGTCCAGGGAGCTGCTCCGGCCAGCCAGACCGGCACCATCACCGCGACGATCAACCTGGTGCGGCAGGTGGGATCAACAGTGGCGACGGCGATTATCGGCGGGGTGATCGGCTTCGGCGTGGCGGCCCTTTTGCCGGCGGGCCTGGACGCTTCCACCCTGACCCCGCAACTGGTCAAAGGGGCTGCTCCGGCAGTCCAGGCCAGCGTGGCTCAGATCTACGGCTCAGTCTTCACACCCATCTTTATTGCCTTGGCGGCCACGTACGCCGTGGGAATAGTCGCGGCGGTCCTGCTTCCGCACGGGCGCCTCTCTGACGAAACCGTTCCCGCCCCCCAAACAACTTCCGAATCCCTTTCGGCCTGATTTCAAAGGAGACATCATGTCCAACCCAACCATCGCCATCGTCGGCAGCGGGCCCATCGGCTCCACCTATGCGCGGGTGCTCCTCGAGCAGGTCCCGAACGCGCGGGTGGTGATGTTCGAAGCCGGGCCGCAGGTGACGGAGGTTCCCGGCGAAAGCGTCCGCAACATTGCCGACCCTGGCGAAAAGGCCCGTGCGCGCGAAATGTCGCAGGGGCCGCAGGCCGGCGCCTACCGTGAGTCGCTCGGCATCCCGGCAGCCACAGTCACCGAGGGAATGTTCACCGCCCGCCAGGGCACCCACCTTCTCGACTTCGGCGGCGCGGGCTCCGCCCACGCCTCGAGTTTTCCCGCGGCGGCTGCGGCCACCAACGTCGGCGGCCAGGGTGCGCACTGGACCTGCGCGACGCCGTCGCCCGCCTTCAGTGAAAAAATCCCCTTCATAGCGGACGACGAATGGGACGGGCTGATTGAGGACGCGAAGCAGCTGCTTCACGTCCACAGCGCAGCGTTTGCCGACTCCGCCGTTGGTGAGGCCATTCGGACCCTCCTCGAAGAAGAGTTCGGCGCGGAGCTGCCGGATGGGTACGGCGTGGGCACCCTTCCGGTTGCCGGGGACCCGCAAGCGGACGGCTCCGTGCGCTGGGCGGGCGCCGACGTCGTCCTCGGCCCGCTCGTCGACAAGGACAGCCCGCTCTCGAAGCAGTTCGAACTCCGTGACCTCACCCTGGTCCGCCGCGTGGAACTGGACGGACACCGGGTCACCGGTGTCACCGTCGAGGACCTCCGCACCGGGGAGAAGTCATTCGTGGCAGCGGACATCGTGGTGGTGGCCGCCGATGCCTTCCGCTCCCCGCAGCTCCTCTGGGCATCCGGTGTGCGGCCGCAGGCCCTCGGCCACTACCTGACCGAGCATCCCGTGGTCATCTCCACGGTGGCGCTGGACGCCGAAAGGATGGGGCGGTACGCCACCGAAGGGGACCTTAAGGCCGAGCTGGCCCGGCGCGCACTGAACCCGGCAGACCCCGTCGCGGCGGTCAACCGCATCCCGTTCTCAGAGCCGGAACACCCCTTCTCCGTCCAGGTGATGTACACCGAGACCACGCCGTTCCCGATGGAGCCGGGAACCCCGTACTCCGAGAACCGCTGGGGCTACGTCAACATGGGCTACGGCATGCGCAAGCACCCGCGCTACGAGGATGCCGTCACGTTCGACGACAATGAGCCGGACTACCGGGGATTCCCCAACATGACCATCGAGTACGCCCTCACAGAACGGGAAGACGCGGAAATCGCCGAGGCAACCGAGCGGCTGCGGCGTGCCGGCAAGGCCCTTGGCGCCTTCGTTGCCGAGCCCCGGCTCATGCCGAACGGCTCGAGCCTGCACTACCAGGGCACCATGCGCATGGGTGAAACCGACGACGGCGCCTCTGTGGCGGACCCGTGGTCACGCGTGTGGGGCTACAACAACCTGGTGGTGGGCGGAAATGCGCTCATTCCGACGGCAACGGCCATGAATCCCACGCTGATGAGCGTGGCCATCGCCGTTCGCGGCGCCCGGAAGGTTGCCGAGGAGCTTAGTTCGCAGATTGCCTAGGTCAGCTGCTCGTTGGGGCTCAGACGCCCGCCGGCTGTGGCTGGGCTGACGTTGAGGCACGGATAACCTGTGGGTATGAAGAACCTGGACCTCAACCTGCTGCCCCAGCTGCAGGTCCTGTTGGAACTGCGGAACATCTCCCGGGCAGCCGAGAGGCTCCAGCTCAGCCAGCCGGCCACCAGCGCCGCAATGGCCAGGCTCCGGCGCCATTTCGACGACGAACTCCTGGTGCGGAACGGCCGCACCTATGACCTCACGCCCTTCGCACAGTCCCTGGTCCCGCTGGTTGATGAAGCCATGCTTCACATCCAGCGGGCCACGCGCGTGCGGTCCGGCTTCGACGCCGGCACGAGCGAGCGGGAATTCATCATCGCCGCCTCGGACTACGCGGCGGCCCTGATCGTGGGGCCGCTGCGGGGGATCCTGCGCGAGGAGGCCCCCGGAGTGTCGGTGGATTTCGTTCCCACAGCCAAGTCCGGGATCCAGGGCCAGATGGCTGACTACTCAAAAATCGACCTGCTCGTCGGGCCCACGGGGTACCAGATGCAGGGAGCCAGCAAGCAGCTGTTCCGGGACAGCTTTGTTGCTGTGGCTGACACCGGAAATCCCCTGCTCCTGCAGCCCCGGCTCACTGTGGAGGACCTGGCCACTGTTCCCCACGCCGTCGGCTATTTCGGTGAGGGAATCAGCACCCCGGCGGACAAGCTGTTCGAATCGCGAGGTATTCAGCGCCGAGTGGCGGCTGTGGTGGCCGGGTTCCTGTCTCTGCCACTCCTGGTGGAAGGGACAGACCTCGTGGCGCTCGTCCCCGGGATGCTGGCAGCACGGGCCCAACGCGGCGCGGATATTGTTGTGCTGGGGTTCTCCGAAGGCGCTGAAGCGTCCCTCGTGGAAGCGATGTACTGGCACCCGTCCCAGGCGGAGGACCCTGCCAGCGTCTGGCTGCGTTCCGTGGTCCAGCGGGCCTGTTCGCGGCTGCACGAACTTTTCCCCATCACCGCCCACCCGGTAACTATCCACGCGGCAGATACCACCTAGAGCTAAAGCGCCGTTCCCCATCCGGACCATCCCTGCGAGAGTCGAAGAAACGCACTTTCGAAAGGAATCCCCATGCCTGTCTCCAGCCAGCGCCTGGCCGGCAAGACCGCCGTCATCACCGGAACGGCCAGCGGCCAGGGCAGGGCGGCGGCGCTCGCCTTCGCCGAGGCGGGCGCCGTGGTGGTGGGCTGTGACATGGACGACGACGGCGCCGCGGCCACCGTCCGCCAGGTCACCGCAGCCGGGGGCCGGATGAGCAGCAGCCGGGTTGACCTCACGGACGAGGCCGCTGTGGCGGCATGGGCGCAGGACGTGGCCGCAAACCACGGCCAGGTCCACATCCTGTATGCCAACGCGGCGGTCACCCGCTTCGCCCCGGTGGAGCAGCTCACGTTTGCCGACTGGAAGTGGAATGTCGAACACGAGATGGATGTGGTGTTCCTGCCGGTCAAATACTTCTGGCCACAACTGATCCGGGCGCAGAACGCCGCCATCGTGCTGGTGGGATCCACGGCAGGAGTTACCGGTTCCATGACTAACGGCCGGCTGGCCCACACCGCCACGAAAGGGGCCGTGGTGGCCATGACCAGGCAGCTCGCGGCCGAAGGGGCTCCGTATGGACTGCGCGTCAATACTGTCAGCCCCGGAATGATCCGCACCGCAGCCACCGAGGGCAACCTCCTGGCCGCCGACCACCCCATGCGGTCCATCGCCGGCAGCATCCCGTTGGGCCGGATCGGCACGCCGGAAGAAGTGGCCAAATGCGCGCTGTTCCTAGCCTCCGACGAAGCGTCCTACGTGACGGGCGCCAACCTGATGGTCGACGGCGGCTGGTCGGCCGTGCTGCCGGGCTAGGCGAAATCGTGCACCGCGTCAGCGCATGGCGTCGGAGACAGACTTTGCTCCGCCGTGGCCTGACTGGCCGCCGTCCACCGGTATCTCGGCACCGGTCACGAAGGACGAGAGCGGGCTGAGGAGGAACAGCACGACGCCGGCCACTTCTTCCACGCTTCCAGTGCGCCCCAGCGGAGTCTCTGCCAGGGTGGCCTGCCTGAATTCCGGCTTAGCGCTCGCCGTCATGGGCGTTTCGATGAAGCCCGGATGGACAGTGTTAATGCGGATCCCCCGCGGGCCGAGTTCCATGGCGGCCACCTGCGAGAGTCCCCGCAACGCCCACTTGCTGGCGGTGTAGGCCACCGGATAGTGCGCGGTCAGGCCTGCGACGGAACCGACATTGACGATGGATGCGGCACTGCCCATCAGCGGTGCGAGCGCCTGGATCCCCAGCAGGCTTCCGGCGACATTGACTTCATAGACGCGCTGCAGGTCAGCCACCGAGGCATCCAGCAACCGGCTCCGCTGGGTGATGCCTGCATTGTTGACCAGCCCGTCCACCTGCCACCCATGGGACTCGATCCAGGAAGCGAGTTCGGACCAGCCGGAGGCATCGCTGACGTCCAGCTGCCGGTACACCAGCGCACCGGCCGAAGACGATGACACGGCCAGCTCGGCTGGCATGGTCAGCGCGAGGTCTGTGGCGATGACACGGGCCCCGGCCTCCACCAGCATGCGCGCCTCGGCAGCGCCCTGGCCCTGGCCCGCGCCGGTGACCACCACAGTCCGGCCATCGAGCTGAAGGGAGACCACCCTACGTCCCGGAAGGAACCGTAAAGGCCACCCGGTTGCGCGGACGCTGCCGGGCACGCACGCGGGTCGCGGAGTTACGGCGTTCACCAACCGTGTTCACGATAGTCCCGATGCCTTCCACCGTCATGCGGACCACGTCTCCCGTCTTCAGCGGCGGGGGAGTCTTCGCGCCGTTCCGTCCCCAGAGCTCCGCGAGGCAGCCGCTGCCGCAGGTGCCGGAGCCCAGCACGTCGCCGGGCCGCACCACGGAGTCCTGCGAGGCGTAGGCGACGAGCTCGGCGAACGGCCAGCCCATGTTGGACAGCAGGTCCTGCCCGATGGCTTCCCCGTTGACTTCCACGGCCATGGAGATCGGCAGGAACCCTTCGGCGTCGTGCAGGTCCTCGAACTCATCCGCGGTGACAATCCAGGGTCCCAGCGTGTTGGCGAAGTCCTTGCCCTTGCACGGCCCCAGGCTGACTTTCATCTCCCGGCGCTGCAAGTCCCGCGCCGACCAGTCGTTGAGCACCGTGTAGCCCAAAATGTGCCTGTGCGCCTCAGCTGCGGTCAGGTTCCGGCCGTCGCTTCCGGGGACGCGTCCGACGACGGCGGCGACTTCAGTTTCAAAGTCCAGGTCCTCGCAGCCTGCCGGAATACCAATCACCTCGCCGGTACCGGTCACCGTATGCGGGTTGGTGAAGTAAAAGGTGGGCGCCTCGTACCATTCGGGCACCACGCCGGCCACGCCATCGATGCTCTTCCGCACGCCTTCGACGTGTTCCTCGAACGCGACAAAGTCCCGGATGGTGGTTGGCGCCAGTGGGGCGAGCAGCTGCACGGCGGCCAGCGGAACGGCCGGGCCAGAACCGATGGTCCGGCGGGCAACATCCAGCGTTTCTTCGAGCCCGGCGTCCAAGAGCATCTGGACCGTCTGGCCTGCGGGGAGGGCGTAGCAGTTACCGCTGTCAACGAAGCCGGACTGCGTCCGGCCGTCGTGGTTCCAGCGTGCGATCTTGGCCATGAAATTCTTCCTTAGGCTGTGCGGCGGTCGGCGAGGACTGAAGCGGGCGTAATGCCCAGGGCAGCCGCGTTGCCGGCCAGCACCCTGGCCTCGTCCTCGGCGGAAAGCTGTGACTCGATTACCTCGGCCGCGGGGCGGTCGGAGCCCATGTCGAACGGGTAGTCCGAGCCGAGCAGCACCTGCCCCGGGCCAGCGGCGGCCACGAGCGCCCGCAGTTCAGCCGGGTTGTGGACCAGCGAATCGAAGTACAGCTTCTTCAGATACGACGACGGCGGCTGGGCGCAGCCGTGTGCCTCCGGCCGGACGCGCCAGGCATGGTCGGAGCGCCCGATCGTCGTGGGAAGATACCCGCCGCCATGCGCGGCGAGTACTTTCAGGTCGGGGTGCCGGTCCAGGATCCCGCTAAAGATCAGGTGGGAGAGAGCCACCGCGTTTTCCGCGGGCTGGGAGACGGTGTTGGCGAGGTAGAAGCGGTCCAGTCGTTCGTCCAGCGAGCAGCCGAACGGGTGCAGGAACACCAGGGCACCCAGCTCTTCCGCGCGGCGCCAGAACGGTTCCAGCCTGGCGTCGGAAAGCTCAACCGTGCTGCGCTCCGGGTCTGCGGGGGTGGCGGCGAACGAGCCGATTTCCACGCCTAACAACCCGCACTCCAGCATGGCGTGTTCCAGGGCTTCGACCATCAAGGAAGGGTGCTGCAGCGGCACCAGGCCCAGGCCGTTCAGCCGTTCCGGGGCGCGGTCCACGAACTCCCGCACCGCCTGGTTGGCGGACCTGGCCACCTTCAGGGCCAGCTCTTCCCCGGCGAAATAGTAGTAGTGTGACGGCGACGGCGAGACCAGCTGCACGTCCACACCTTGGGCGTCCATGTCCGCAAGACGGCGGTCCAGGTCCGTCAGCTGCAGCCAGCGCTCCTTGATCATCTTTCCCGAAGCGGCCATCGACTCGGGTCCGTTTCGCCGGACTTCCAGGGCCTGTTGAGCGCCGAACCCCTCGGGATCAGCTTCGGCCACCAATTGCTGCAGGGCCGGAAGCAGGATGTGGGCGTGGACGTCCACCGTAGGTTTTTCAGCGGGGCCGGTGCTCATGCGGGCTCCCTAACCAAGCTGGAGACTGAATGCATGAGGCCCGGCACGTTGGCGTCCCGGACGCCGTCGAGCATCCACTGGCCCAGCTGGACGGAGGCGTCCACCACTGCTTTTGCCCGGTCCAGGCGGCGGTCGGTGAACTCTTTCCAGAGTGTCTCGGTAATGTCGTCGGCGCCGATCAGGAGATCGGCCAGCACGGCTGCGTCTTCCATTGCCATGGCAGCACCTTGCGCAATGGTTGGCGGGCAGCTGTGGGCGGCGTCGCCGATGATGATCGTGCGGCCGCGGTTCCACGGCCCGTCAACCAGGTGGGTCGTGAACCACGTGTAGTTGATACGGGCGCTCTGGTCCAGGTTGGCGCGGATCTCGTTCCACGGGCCGCCGTAGGCGGCGGCGAGTTCGGCCATAATGCGGGGGCCGTCCTCGTGCTTGCGCTCCTGCGCCCTTTCCACGAGGTAGGCATAGATGGTGTCAGGGCCGGTGGGGCAGTAACCGGCAATAAAGCAAGGCCCGCCGTACGTCAGGTCGGTGCGGACCACGTCCTGCGGCCGTTCCACGAACGCGCGCCAGATGCCCATGCCCGTGGACCGGGGTTCACTATCGATGCCGATGGCCTTGCGGACAGCTGAGTGCAGGCCGTCGGCGCCGACCAGGAGGTCGTAGCGGGCGGTGCCGCCGTCGGCGGTGCTCACGGTGACGGAACCGCCGTCGTCCGTTATTTCGGTGACCGTCTTGCCGTAGCTGATCCGTGCGCCTGCCTGCGCGGCACGCTCGCGGAGGATGGCGGTGAGGTCGGGGCGGTACATGCCCAGGGTGGCCGGGAGGTCATCGCCGCCGGTCCGCATGTCATCCAACACGGCGATGACGGTGCCGGCGGGGTCCGGGGCGCGCAGGCCGAGGGTGCTGAACGCGTAGCCCTTCGCCTCGATTTGCTCCCAGACGCCTAGCTGGCGGAGGACCCGTAGGGCGTTCCCCTGCAATGTGATTCCAGAGCCAAGGGTTTGCGGGGCATCGGCCTTCTCGAGGATTTCAACCTGGATTCCGGCGTCGGCCAGCAGGATGGCGGCGGTCAGTCCCGCGGCTCCCGCCCCGACGATTCCGACGTTCTGTACTGCTGCCATCGCTGACTCCTTTGTATTGACGGCGTAACTGATGATGGTTGTGGTGCTGTGGTACTGAAAGCTACCGGACGGTGATTACCGGAGGGCGATCGGGTTGACGGGCGATCCGACGGCGCCGGTAATGGGCAGGGGCGCCGCGGTGAGCAGGAAGTCGTACCTGCCGTCTGCCGCGCAAGCCTCCGCGAGGCCGTCCGGGTCCCACATTTCGCCCAGGAACAGCCCGAGGTTGGGGATGGCGATCTGGTGGAGGGGCTGGAAGGCGCCTTCGAACTCGTTTGGCCGGACCTCGAAACCCCAGGTGTCCGTGGCGATCCCCGCGATTTCACTGCGGTGAAGCCATGGTGCGGTGCTGAAGGACAGCCCCGGGGCTGAGCCGCCGGCGTAGTCGCCCCAGCCGTCGCGGCGGACCCGGGTGTACTGGCCGGTGCGGATCACCACGATGTCGCCCCGGCCCACCGTCGAGCTGGGCCCCTGCAGGTCGATGGTCCGCTGGAGGTGTTCGGGGGTGATGGCGAAACCGTCCGGCAGCTCGCCGTCGTTCCTTCCCAGTTCGGGTCCGAGCGCGCGGCCGACGTCCAGCAGGACGCCGCGGGTGACGATCTTGGCCGCAGCGGTTTCGATGCCGGTCACCAGATCACCTTCAGAGGTGACCACGTCCCCTGCCGCCCGGCCGTTCCAGGCCTTGCCCTGGTCGAAGATGTGGCCGAGGCCGTCCCACTGGGTGGAGCACTGCAGCGGCATGGCAATGACGTCGTCCGCACCGCCGAAGCCGTGCGGGAAGCCCTGGTTGCCCCGTTCTGCGTCCACGCCGGTGTCGGTCATGGTGTGGACAGGGTTGGTGCGGCGCCGCCAGCCCTTCTGCGGTCCGTTGGTATCGAACGGCTGGGACAGCGAGAAGGCCTCGCCCGTCTTCACAAGGGCTGCTGCTTCGATGCGCTTGGCCGCATCGATGAAGTTCAAGGTTCCCAGAACGTCATCGTCACCCCAACGGCCCCAGTTGTTGTGGGCCTCGGCCATAGCGCGGATGCTGCCGAGCGGATCGTCACGCCGGATGACCGGGGAATCGGTGGCTGATTCCCCGGTGCCGGTGGTGATTGGTGCTGTGTCCTGGCTGGTCACTGCTGGCTGCCTTCAGTTACAACTTCGTCCTTGCAGTGGATGAGCTGGGTGCCCAGGCCCGTAATAGTGCCCTCCATGACGTCGCCGTCCTGGAGCAGCCGTCCCCAGTGCTGTCCGTTGCCGGCGGGGCTTCCGGTGAGCACCAGGTCTCCCGGGCGCAGCGGCATGATCTGGGAGGCCTCGCTGATCAGCTTGGCGACACCGAAAATCATGTCCTGCGTGGACTCGTCCTGCATTGCCTTGCCGTTGAGCTTCAGCGTGACCTGGACGTCCTGCGGGTCGCCGAAGAACTTGGCGGGTACTAGCAGCGGTCCGGTGGGCAGGAAGCCGGGGGCGTTCTTGGCGCGGTACCAGTCCGAGCCGATCGCCGGCATGTCCTTGCGGAACACGTACTCACGGGTTGTGATGTCGTTGACCATGGTGTAGCCGAAGACGTAGTCCAGGGCTTCCTCGGGGGTGACCCGGAACGCCGTCCTGCCGATCACAGCCGCCAGTTCCAGCTCCCAATCATGGGACTTGGAGTAGGCAGGCAGGGTGAGGTCGTCCGTTGCTGAGGCGATCGCCGTCGGGAGCCCGATGAAGAAGTACGGCGTGCCCTGGCCTGCGCGCTTGTCCATCATCGCGGCGGTCCGGTCCCGGACTTCGTCCTCGTCCTGGCCGGGTTCGCGGTGGGCTGCAGCGAGGTCGATGACGTGCTTGCGGTAGTTGGCGCCGGTCTGAAGGACCTGGACAGGCTCTACCGGGGCGAGGACCTCGATGTCGGCCATCGCCAGGCCGGTGTCCTCGCCGGCCGATGCGGCGATGGCGTCCAGCTGGCTCTCGGTGGTGTCCCAGTGCTCGATCAGGGCGTTGATCTCCCCATCCAGCGGCAGGACGCGGTCGCCGACCAGCAGGCCCGTGCGGGCCTTGCTGTCACCGATCTCCTGGAACCGGATGAGTGCATATTGTGTTTCGGCCATGGTGTCCTAGCCCCGTCCCTGCTTGGCGTAGGGGTTCAGGAGGGCTTCCTTCATTTCGGGGGAGGCGCCTTCTTCGGTGGCGGTAAAGCCTTCCGCGGGAGGGAAGGATTCGGTCATGGAGTGCGGCATGGCGCCGTTCTTGTAGAAGTTGTTGGAGCCTTCGGAGGGCTTCCAGGTGTTGGCTTCCCAGTCCGGGACATAGTTGCGGTATCCGCCGGAGTTGAGCTCGACGCGCAGGCCTGACGGGTCGCGGAAGTAGAGGAAGTTTTGCTCGCCCACGCCGTGGATGGAGGGGCCGTATTCCATCGGAGTGCCGTTTTCCATCATGACGTCCGCGGTGCGGAGCAGATCCTCGGTGGCGTCCACCCAGAAGGCGATGTGGTTGACGCGTCCCGCGCGGCTGGAGGTGTCCAGGACCACGCCCAGGTCGTGGGACTTTTCGTTGGTGGTCAGCACGGAGAAGACGGTGATAGGGGCTTCGTCCAAGTCCACGAATGCCATGACCCGGAATCCCAACGCTTCGTTGTACCACTTGGCGAAACCTCGGACATCGGAGGAGGCCACGGTGACGTGGTCCAGGAAGCGGGGCGCTGCGGCGTGGCTGCTGCGGCGCTCCGGCCGGTCCGGGTAGGTGGATTCAAAACCGGGCTCAGCCACGAACTTCTCAACGTCGAAGAAGAGGCGCATGGGGTGGCCATAGGGGCCGGTGAATTCGTAGGCCTTGCCGAATCCGTGGCCGCCGGCGGTCCAGCTGCCCTGGACACCGGTTGCTTCGACGCGCTGGGCTGCGGCTTCCAGGGCGGCCTGGGAGTTGGCGCGCCAGGCCATCCGGCCCAGGGAAGCTTCCGGACCTTCGGTGAGGACCAGGCTGTAGCGGTAGTAGTCACCCCAGCAGCGCAGGTAGACGTTGCCGTCCACCCGGTCGATGATGCGCATGCCGAACTTTTCCTCGTAGAACCGTGCCGAGGCTTCGACGTCGGGGGTGGTGATCTCGAGGTGGGCAAGATGGGAGAGGGGAGTTTCCACGTTGAATTCCTTCTAAGTACTGATTGCCTTGAGTGGGGTCGCTGCAGGTCTAGTAACCAGACTGAGGCAAAAGAGGTATTCGGTGAAGAGGCGTTTCCTGATGCCACCTATTTGTATGGCAGATACCTGGCCTGAGTGGTCGATCCGCGCGCAATGCCGTACCCGCTGCTCCGGCTTCTGAACCAGTGTCGGGTTCCTAGCGCGCCGCGGGCACGGTGCGGGTGGTTGTGCCGAGGCCCGCGGGCGCCGGGAGGGTGCCGGCGTTTCTGCAAACTCGTGAGTAGATTCCTCCGGCCACCTGGAAGCTCAAGCCCCCTTGTCGGTTCGATGTTCGGGTAAAGGGTACATTCTGAAGACATGACAGAGATCCGCTGGCTGGAAGCGTTCGTTGCGGTGGCCGAAGAACTGCACTTCGGCCGTGCTGCGCAGCGCCTGCACACTTCACAGTCCCCACTGAGCCAGACGATCCGGAAGCTTGAGGCGGATCTGGGGAAGCGGCTCTTTGAGCGCAACACGCGAAGCGTGGCCCTCACGCCGGCGGGGTATGCCCTCCTGCCGCGCGCGTACCGTGTGCTTCGCGAGATGCGGCTGGCCCGCGAGGCGGCCCAGGCGGAGATTGAGGGCGTCCGGGGCAACATCAGGATCGGATTCTCCGGAGCTGTGAACCACCTGACCCTCCCACCGCTCACGCGCGCTGTGCGCCGGCGTCACCCGGACATCAAAATGGACCTCACCAGCGGTGTGCGCACGGCCGACGGATTGGCCAGCGTCGCGAAGGGCACCCTGGACTTGGCCTTCGTGGGCCGTCCCGAAACCCCGGTCCCCTCGGTGATGACGCGCTTGGTCGCAAGCGAGGAAGTCGGTGCGGTACTGCCGCTAGATCATCCGCTGGCACAGGAAAAATCCATACCGTTGCAGGCTCTGGCGGCTGATGACTTCATCTCGCCGCCACTGGACGGCTCGTCCTCCATGACCGAAGTGATGCTCGCATCCTGCATGGCAGCCGGTTTCCGCCCTCACATTGTCCAGGAGTTATCGGACCCCTACATGGTGCTGACCTTCGTGGCCGCCGGTGTGGGAGTCACCCTCATGAGCAGCGGGATAGCCGGGATCATACCCTCCGGGGCAACGTACGTGGCCCTGGATCACCCGCAGCACTTCATGAATCACGCCATCGCGTGGTCCGAGGAAAATGACTCCGCCGTGCTGACGGCTGTGCTCGCCGTCGTCGAAGAGATCTTTCCCGAGATCCCCAACTGACCCCACCTCATCAAGTCGAATTGCAACATAGTGATAGATCATTTTAGTCGTGGACTAACTAAGTGATCGCAGCCACACTGGATGGAGAAGCCGCATAGCGCGGCACACCGTTTTTGCAGCGGGCCTATACCAAGAGCCCCCGGGACGGTCCCGTTACCTGAAGGGAACACCATGTCAGTGTCGACATTGGCGCCAGCACGCCCCAAGAACAATGCGAAGATCGCAGCGGTTTCGGGATTCGTGGGCAGCGCCCTTGAGTACTACGACTTCTTTATCTTCGGCTCGGCGGCCGCCCTGATTTTCGGCAAACTGTTCTTCGCCCCTGGCCCTTCCGCGATGCTGTTGTCCTTCGCAACCGTTGGCGTTGCTTACGTCGCCCGTCCGCTGGGGGCAGTGATCTGCGGACACCTCGGCGACAAATTCGGCCGCAAGAAGGTCCTGCTGCTCACCCTGCTGCTGATGGGCGCATCAACATTCCTCATCGGCTGCCTGCCCACGTACAACGACATTGGAATGGCAGCGCCGGTCCTCATCGTGGCTCTCCGGCTTCTGCAGGGCCTCTCCGCCGGCGGCGAATCGCCGGGGTCAAGCTCCCTGACGCTCGAGCACGCACCTGACAAGAAGCGAGCCTTCTACACCAGCTGGACGATGAGCGGCATCATGTTCGGCATCGTGCTCTCCACGCTAGTGTTCATTCCCGTGGCATCCATGCCCGAGGAACAGCTGCTTGCCTGGGGCTGGCGCATCCCGTTCCTCGCCAGCGCCGTAGTGACCGTCATCGCCTTTGTGCTTCGGCGCCTCCTGGAAGAGCCCCCGGTATTCGCGGAAGTCAAAGCGCACGACGACGTGGTCAAGGTTCCACTCGTCACCCTGTTCCGGCACCACTGGGCCACCGTTCTCCGTGTCACCGCCATGTCGCTGTTTACCATCATCAACACCATCATCAACGTCTTTGCGTTGTCCTACGCCACGTCCGTCGTCGGCGTTGAAAAGGGCCTGATGCTGACAGTCATCGCAGTCGCCAACCTCGCCGCCGTCGCCATGGGCCCATTGGCCGGCATCCTCTCGGACCGGATCGGCCGCAAACCCGTCTTCGTCACCGGTCTGGTGCTGCAGATGGCGATGATCTTCGTGTTCTTCTCGGCCCTGTCGGCGGCGAATGTTCCGCTGATCTTTGTCACCGGCATCCTCCTGATCGGTTTCGCCTACACCGCCACAAACTCCATCTACCCCGCGTACTTCCCGGAGCAGTTCCCAGTCAAGGTCCGCTACTCCGGTATGGCCATCAGCCTCATGTTCGGACTCCTCCTGGCAGGATTCGCGCCGGTCATTTCCGAGCTGCTGATCGGTGGCAACAAAGCCAACTGGGTTCCTGTCGCAACGTTCGCCGCCGTGGCCTGCGCCATCTCCGCCATCGCAGCGCTGCTGGCACCCGAGACGTTCAAGACTCCGACGGCCCTGCTCGGACTGAAGAAATCCGACCCGAGGCTCTACACAGCGTCCTCCGTCACCCCGGAGCCGGCAGCGCGGCAGTCCCGTGCGGCCGACGAAGCTTCCGGCGCGGTTGCCGATACGGCGCGGGCATGAGCCAGCAGACCCTGGCGGGCACCTGGGCCGGCCGGCCGCGTGAAGCCGATATGTGCCATCGGTTCGTGGTGGGCTTGCTCGGCTCCGGTATCGGCGGATCGCTCACCCCGAGCCTCCACGAGGCCGAAGCCGACAGGCTGGGCCTTGCCTACACCTACCGCGTCATCGATCTGGACTCCATCGGACAACCTGCAGAACGGTCCGCGGCCCTGGTGCGGCATGCAGCTGATCTCGGATTCGACGGACTGAACGTCACCCACCCGAGCAAGCAACTCGTGCAGGACGGCCTGGATGAGCTTTCGCCCGATGCCCGGATCCTGGGTGCCGTCAACACCATCACCTTTCACGACGGCAAGGCCGTGGGCCACAACACGGACCACACCGGATTCATCGGCGGCCTCCGGGCCGGCCTCCCGTCGGCCGTGACCGACTCGGTGGTGCAGCTCGGAGCGGGAGGAGCCGGCGCGGCAGTGGCCTTCGGGCTCCTCAGCGCCGGAACCCGGCGCCTGGTCATCGCCGACATCGAACCTGCCCGGGCCGAGGCCCTCGCCGCCCGGCTTGCCCCGCACTTTCCGAAAAGCCACCTGTCAGTGACCCGGACGGATGCTGTCGCCGGAAGCCTCCGGGAGGCAGATGGGCTTGTGAACTCAACACCCATCGGCATGACGGGCCACCCCGGTGGGCCCGTGGATCCCGACCTGATCCACTCCGGGCTTTGGGTAGCGGACGTGATCTACCGGCCGCTCGAAACCGAACTGATCAAGGCAGCGCGCGGCAAGGGCTGCGCCGTACTCGACGGCGGACGCATGGTCGTGGGTCAGGCCGCCGCCGCCTTCGAGCTCTTCACCGGCATCAGCGCCGACGCCGACAGCATGCTGGCCACGTTTCGACAGGCGGTCAGCTAGCCATGGATCCTCAAACACCCAGCACTATCGCCGAGTCCCGTTGCCTCGTGGTCGGGGCGGCCAGCGGCATCGGGCGGGCGACGGCGGCACGCCTTAGGGCGTCCGGCGCCACGGTGGTCGGAGCGGACCTGCCCTCGGCCGCGTGGCCCGATGAACCAGGCACCTCAGCACTCGCCATGGACGTCACCGACCCGGCATCCGTTGTTGCGGCCGTCTCGGCGGCGGCCTTGGAGATGGGAGGGCTCCACGCGGTCGTGAACTGCGCGGGCATCCTGGGGCCCGTGGCCCCGGCAGCCGCCACATCGGTCGAAGACTTCGAACGCATCATGAAGATCAACCTGACAGGGGCATTCATTCTCTCGCAGGCCGTCCTGCCGCGAATGGCTGAGGCAGGCTATGGGCGGCTGCTCCATATCTCCTCGACGGCGGGCAAGGAAGGCGTGGTCAATATGCCCGCCTATTCTGCCAGCAAGGCCGGGATTCTAGGCCTGGTCAAGTCACTCGCCAAGGAGTTCGCGCTTTCCGGCGTCACCGTCAATGCCCTCGCCCCGGGCAATGTAGTGACCCCGCTTTTCGCGGAAGTGCCGGCGGAACAGCAGGCGGCCCAGGCCGCCAAAATCCCCATGGGCAGGTTCGGGACCCCCGCCGAAGCGGCCTCCCTCATCGAATTCATCGTTTCGCCGGCGGCCTCCTACACCACCGGCTCCGTTTTCGATCTGTCCGGCGGCCGGGCCACGTACTAGCCCGGCCCCAGCCTCCTGCCGGACCGCACCACATTTTCCTACCAGCACCAGAAAGATGGCACCTGTTGATGATCACCCCATCACCTGTCACCGCCCGCCCCCTTCGCATCGGAATTGCAGGGTGCGGGGCGATCTCCCGCAACCATCTGGAGGCGTTCCGTGCCCTTGACGACGTGGCCATCGTGGGTGTCTGCGACATCGACCTCCAGCGCGCCCAAGACACCGCCGAAGCATGGGGGATCCCTGCAGCGGTCAACACAGTCGAGGAACTCTTGGGCCTGGACCTGGACATCGTCTCGGTCTGCACCCCACACCCCACCCACCAGGATGTGGTGCTGCAGGCCGCTGCGGCAGGAGTCCACGTGCTCTGTGAAAAGCCCATCGCCACTGACTTGGCGTCCGCAGAACGCATGGTGAAGGCCTGCGACGATGCCGGTGTGAAGCTGGGTGTGCTCTTCCAGCGCCGGTTCTGGCCGGCAGCCCAGCGCATCCGCGCAGCGATCGACGACGGCACACTCGGCCGGCCCATCATGGGCCAATGCTCGGTGATGCTTCACCGCGATCCGGAGTACTATTCCCGCGACGCTTGGCGCGGGACGTGGGCCAACGACGGCGGCGGGGTGCTGATGACCCAGGCCATCCACTACATCGACCTGCTGCAGTGGTTTATGGGAGACGTGGCCGAGGTCTACGGCAAAATCAACACCTACTTCCACGGCGAACACATCGAAGTGGAAGACTCAGCGACCGCCGTCATCACCTTCACTTCCGGCGCCATGGCCACGCTCGAAGCGTCGACGGCGGTGTCCCCGAGCCTGGGCGTGCAGATCCGGGTCACTGGCGAGACCGGCGCCTCCGCCTCCCTGACCGAATTCCCGGAAGGCAGCGACGGACGCGTGGACCTGTGGGCCGTATCCGGAACGATCAGCACCGATCCTGTTTACCCGAACGGTGTTGACCCGAACGTCAGCCTCACGACGATTAATGGCCAGCTCATCCCGCACCACACCGCGCAGGTCCGCAATTTTGTCCGGAGCCTTCGCGGAGGCGGTGAACCGGCGATCACCGGCCACGACGCGACGAAGGCCTTGCGGATACTGCTGTCAATTTACGAATCGTCCCGGACAGGCAATCCAATCCGCTTCGCCGCGCTGCCTGAAGGAACACGACCCCTCGCACCGATTGCGGGTTAAGGAACAGCAATGGAAAAGAACACGCGCTACGCCGCCCGTCCCCTGACACTGGGCCGCAACGGCCGCACCCCGAAAACCCTTCGCAACCGGCTCGCCTCCGCACCGATGGAGCGCAACTACGGCACCGCGGACGGTTGCATCACGGAGCAGTACATCGACTACCTGGTCACCCGTGCGAAGGCAGGACTGGGCATGGTGACCACCGAGGCCACCTATGTCCGCGCCGACGGCAAGGGCCGCACCCACCAGCTGGGCCTGCACACAGATGAGATGATTCCCGGCCTGCGCAGGCTCACCGACGCCCTGCACGCCGAAGGCGCGCTGGCCGCCGTCGAAATTAACCACGGCGGCCGCACCGCCCAATCCGCCCTCTCCGGGTACAAAAACGTGGCGCCATCGCCGGTGGCGTGCGAGGTGGCAGGCGGCGAAGTTCCCCGTGAACTCACCGTCGAGGAGTGCCACGAGCTGGTGGAAGCCTACGCCCAAGCTGCCCGCCGCGCGGTGAAGGCCGGCTTCGATGTCATCAACATTCACGGCGCCCACGGCTACCTGATCCACCAGTTCATGTCACCGATCTCCAACCACCGCACGGACGAGTTCGCCGCACCCGAACACTTCCTGAACCTGGTCATCGACGCCGTGCGGGCAGCGGTCCCGGACACCCTCGTGGGTATGCGTGTGTCCGTGGTTGAAGGTCCTGCAGACGGCATCTCCGCCGAACAGCAGGTGGCCATCATTGCGAACGCGCACCTGGAGCACCTGGATTTCCTGGACATCTCCGCCGGCAGCTACGAGGCCGGCGAATGGATCGTGCAGTCAGGCGAATGGAAGCCGGGCATCCTCGCCGACTACGCCAAGGCGTACCGGCAGTTCGGCCTGCCGCTTGGCCTGGCCGGCCGGCTGAACTCGCCGGAAATCATCGAGCAGGTCCTCTCCGAGGGGACCTGCGACTTCGTCAGCCTGGCCCGGGCCATCCATGCCGACCCGACGTTTGTGGGCGGCGTCCTGCGTGATGAGCGCTACCGCCCCTGCATCGCCTGCAACGTCTGCATCGACAACCTGGGCCTGGGCCAGGTGACCTGCACAGTCAACCCCGAGGTGGGACGCTCCCGCGTCCCGGTCCCCACACCAGCCGTCCGCGAAGGGTCCCGCGTTGTGGTGGTAGGCGCGGGTCCCGCGGGTCTCACCGCCGCCCGCGAGCTTGCCGAAGCCGGGGCGAAAGTGACCGTACTCGACGATGGCCCCCGCGCCGGCGGCCAGTTCGCCCTCGCGGAACGGATGAAGTCCACCCCGGACTTCCACCGGTTCGCCGAATGGTCTGCCGGGGAGAACGCGCGGCTTGGCATCGAGGTCCGGCTGGGTTCGCGCGTGGACACTGACCACCTCGACGGCCTTGTCCGCGACACCGCGGCAGACGCCATCGTGCTGGCAACCGGCGGGCTCGCGCCCGCCGCCGGGTTCATTGGCGAAGAGAGCGCCAGCGTCCTGGATGTGCGCGAATGGCTCACCGCCCACCCCGAGGTCATCGACCCTGACGCGCCGCATCCCGTCATTCCGGATGCCGTGACGATCTGGGGTGCGGACTCCGTTGCCATGAGCGTGGCGGACACGCTGGCTGGCCGGGGGACTGCCGTGCTGCTCATCGGACCGCAGGCAGCCCTTGCCCCCGAGTCCGGCCGCCGCGCCAAAATCCTGGCCGTGCCCCGGCTCGAAGCCAACCCGCGGGTGCGGATCCGGCTCGGTGCGACCATCGAGGAATACGACGGTGGCCGGGTCCGGATCAGCGGTCCGGGCCTTGCCTCTGGAGGCGAGTGGCTGGAGGCGCCGGGACCGCTCCTGGTTTCGCGCTCCGTGGTTCCCCTGGACGGCTCTGTCCCAGCGGACATTCGCGACGCCGAACTGAGCTGCGAGGCCGGAGTGCCGGTGACACTGGCCGGGACAGTGGTGGACCAGACGCCCGCCATCGCCTCCAACGCAGTGAAGAGCGGCTACGACGCAGCACAGCGGATCGCCTCTCTTCTGAGAGCCGGGGCTGCCGCCAACAATGAACTTAGCCTGAACGGAGCACAGTCATGACCGGAAACGCGCACAGGTCCGTCGGCCTGGCACAGCTTTCGCTGCTGAACACCGCGCCGCCTGAACTGGTGGGGGTCGCTGCCCAGGCAGGTTTTGATTTCATCGGCGTCCGGGTCCGCGCGGTGACGCCGATGGAACGGCCTTACAACCTCCAGCCAGGGTCGCCGATGCTGCACGAAACCCTGTCCAGGATGCAGGACACCGGAGTGACCGTGCGGGACATCGAATTCCTGCTGCTGGATGGCAGCGACCAGCGTGAAGCATGGCTGCGCATGATGGAAGCGGGCCAGGCACTGGGGGCAAGTTCCCTCACAGTCGCAGGAGCCGATCCGGACAGCGCCCGGCTGGTCCACACGTTGGCCAGGATGACCGAGGACGGGCACGGTTTCGGGATCACCCCCACCCTTGAAGCGATTTCCTATCAGACTGTTGCTTCGATGGCCCAGGCTGCGGACATTGCCCGGCAGGCCGGCTGCCGCCTCGTGGTGGACACCCTTCATTTCAACCGCTTCAACGGTGACGGCGCTGCCGGCCAGTGGGCCGCACTGCATGCCAACGCAGATTTGGTGCCGCTGCTCCAGCTGTGCGACGGGCCCGCGGAACGGCCAGCCGGCCGCGAGGCACTCGTGGTCGAATCCCGGTCGGAGCGGGAGGTGCCCGGCGAGGGCGAGTTCAGGCTTGCGGAGGTGGTGGCCGCTTTGCCGGACGGGCTTCCGGTCAGTGCGGAGACGCCGTCGGACCGGCGGGTGGCTGAACTCGGCGAGCTTGGGTGGGCGCGCCTGCTCAAAACAGGGGTGGACGCCGTGTTGGCAACGGCCGGAATTGACCAGACAACAGCAAATCTCCAAGGGACGGGAACCAGATGAGCGGCATGACAAAAGAGATCACGACAGCAGAAGTCACTCCCGGCGTGCACATCCCGCTCATCGGCCTGGGAACCTGGCCCCTGACGGGTGAGGATGCCGCAGCGGCGGTGCACCAGGCCATCAGCAGTGGCTACCGGCACATCGACACGGCCGAGAACTACGCCAACGAGGCCGCCGTGGGGGAGGGGATCCGCCGCAACGGAATTGATCGAGGGGACCTTTTCCTCACTACCAAGTTCAACACCCAGTGGCACAGCCGCAGCGGAGTGCGCGATGCCTTCGGCGAGGCGGTGAAGCGGCTCGGAACCGACTACTTGGACCTGTTCCTGGTTCATTGGCCCAACCCCTCCCAGGGGAGGTTCGTTGAAGCCTGCGAAGGACTGCAGGACCTGGTCAAGGACGGTTCAATCCGGGCCTGGGGCGTGTCAAACTTCAAACCCGCGCACCTACGGCTGGTCCAAGACGCAGGCCTGGCCGTGCCGCTGAACCAGGTCCAGGTTGATCCTGAGCACGGCCAACCAGGGCAGCTTGAGTTTCACCGGGAACATGGGATCCTGACCGCCGCCTACAGCCCTTTGGGCCGTAACGGGAGTTTCCTGGAGCAGGCCGCCGTGCGCGGCCCTGCCACGGAACTCGGCAGGACCCCGGCCCAGATCGTCCTGCGCTGGCATGTGCAGCACGGCCGTGTGGCTGTGCCGAAGTCCGCGGACAATCAACGCCAACGGGAGAACCTGGACGTCTTCAGTTTCGCCCTGACCCAGCAGCAAATGGCCGCGATTGACGCACACGAAACCGGTGCGCCGCCGCGCCTGGACTCCGACACCTACTTCCACTGAGAAAGCACTGAAAATGACGGCACCCGTAATTCCTTCATCTGCCCTCCCGAGCCTGGACTGCGATGTCCTAGTGATTGGCTCCGGCGCCGGCGGCCTCTCCTCGGCAGTTTCCGCCGCCTACCACGGTCTGAAGGTTGTGGTCGTTGAAAAGGCCGACGTCTGTGGCGGTGCCACGTCCTGGTCCGGCGGCTGGGCCTGGACCCCCGGCAACCCGCTGGCCAAAGCCGATGGGGTCAACGAGGACCGCGAACTCTTCCGCACCTACCTGCGCCACCGGCTCGGCAGGAACTACCAGGAAGACAGGGTGGAGGCGTTCCTCGAGGCGGTACCTCACATGGTGGGCTTTTTCCAGGACAAGACCAGCCTGCAGTTTGTGCCGGGAGCCAAGATCAAGGACATCTACGGCAGCACCCCTGGTGCAGGCACCGGGCACCGCTCAGTAGGACCAAAGCCGCTGAACGCCCGCCGGATCAAGCCCGAACTGCGCGCCAAGATGCGCCACCAGCTCTATGAGACCTCGTTTCTGGGCATGGGCATCATGGCAGGTCCGGACTTGACAAAGTTCCTTTCCGCCTCCCAAGGAAACATCCGGGGCATTTTCCACGCAGCCTGGCGGGTGGGCTTGCACCTCCTGGACCTCCTCACGCACCGCCGCAACATGCAGTTGGTCAACGGGACCGCGCTCACCGGCCGGCTGCTGAAGTCCGCCGATGACCTCGGCGTGGAGATCCGCGTCTCCACGCCGGCCAGGTACCTGCTCACCGACGGGTCCGGCAAGGTGACGGGCGCCGTCGTGACTTCCCCGGAAGGCGAACTGCAAATCAACGCCTCCCGCGGCGTCGTGCTGGCTTGCGGCGGGTTCCCCCATGACGTCTCCCGCCGAAAGGAGCTGTTCCCCAAGACGCCCACCGGACGCGAGCACTGGACACTTGCGCCGAAGGAAACCACCGGCGACGGTATCACCATGGCCCAGGCCGTGGGCGCCCGCTTCGAGACCGATGTGGAGTCCCCCGCCGCCTGGTGCCCGGTCTCGCTGGTCCCGTACCGCAACGGACGTACCGGAACGTTCCCCCACATCATGGACCGCGCCAAGCCCGGCAGCATCGGCGTCCGCCGGGACGGCAAGCGGTTTGTCAACGAGGCCAACGGCTATTACGACTACGTCGAAGGCCTGATCAACGCCACACCCGAGGGTGAACCGGTGGAGGCCTGGCAGATCGCAGATGCAGCGTTCGTGCGCAAGTTCCCGTTGGGTATGGCCAAGCCGCTGCCCGTGCCGCTGTTCCCCTATCTGCGATCCGGCTACCTCAAGAAGGGCAACACCCTCGAGGAACTCGCGGCAGCCTGCGGCATCGATCCGCAAGGGCTCGCCGAGACCGTCGCGGAATTCAATGTCAACGCCCGCAAGGGCATTGACCCCGACTTCGACCGCGGCGCCAGTGAATTCAACCGCTATGGCGGGGACCCCAAGAACACCCCCAACCCCTCGCTGCGCCCCCTGGACAAGGGGCCGTTCTACGCCGTCAGGATTGTCCCGGGATCGTTCGGTACCTTCGCCGGACTCGCGGCCGATTCGCGTGCACGGGTTCTGGACAACCATGGCCAACCCATCGGCGGCCTTTACGTCGCGGGCAATGACCAGGCCTCAGTCATGGGCGGGCACTACCCGGCCGGGGGCATCAACCTCGGCCCAGCACTGACCTTCGGCTACATCGCCGGGCGCGACCTCGCCAACGCCACACACTACGAGGACGACGGAGTTGCAGCTCCGGAATCCATGAGCGGGGACGCCGTTACCGCGGATTGACTGGCGCAGCTTGCCGCCTCCGTCACCTTCCTGCCCAGCGACGACGGCACCAACATCAACGGCGCCATCCTCGCGTCCGACGGCGGCTGGTCCGCGCTTTGGGGGAGCGGCACCATAACGCCAGCGGACGACGGCGGGAAGTCCCGCCGTCGTCCGCTTAGGGGCCCGGATACACGCGTCAGGAGGGCAGCGCGGCACCGGATCGAGGCCGCCCTCCGGCCCTACCGGGATGACGCTGGACGGCCTATCGTGGTCCCTGCCACAGCCCGAGGGAAGGAACGACGATGTTCACGCTGCAGATTAGCTATCCGGTCCGGGACTACGAGGCTTTCAAGAAAGTGTTCGACACGGATCCCGCAGGCCGCGCCGCCTCCGGCGCCCGGTCTGTCCGCTTGTTCCGGGATACCGAGGACCAGAACAGCGTGGCCGTGCTCCTTGACTTCGACACCAAGGACGCCGCGACCGGCTTTCTGGAACGGCTGCGCAGCCAGGTATGGGACAAACCCGAGGTGATAGGGCAGCTCATGACGGCAGCGCCGACAGCCAGGATGCTGGAGGAGGTGGCCCGCGAGGGCCAGGGCGCGGGCTGACCGCTGAGAATCCGGTGGTCCTCGTCGGATGAGTCAGCCGCCACCACACAGCCGCCCCGGCCCACCATCACTGACAGGTTAGGCGCCCCGGTGAGGCGGACCGGTGGCCGCGCAGTGCCGATGAAGAGGCGCTTCCTATCGTGCCTGCATCCGTATCTTCGCCATCACGGTGCGGGCTGCTCGGCCGATCCCGAATCCGAGAGCACCTCGGGCGGCGACGTCTGCTCGGTCGCGGGGGCAGGCTCCGGGCTCTGGACGGTTTCGGGGGCGGGGTCCGCCGCGGGGGTGTCGCTTGATGTGTCGGCTGCCGGCTCTCCAGTCCCGGCCGAGCCGCTGTCCGCGCCACTGGGGCTACCGTCCGTCGTCAGGCCCGGTTCGTTGTTAGCGCCTTCCTCGACTTTCCCAGGTACTTCCTCGACTGGCCCAGGCACTTCCGCCACGTCCTTCGTCGAGGCGTCCGTCTCGTCCGGGACCGTCGGGTTGCCGCCCAATGCTGTGCCCAGCGTCGTCGTGGGCCCGGTCGCACCGCCGTCGATGCTCGACGTCGACGAGACAAGGCTGGAGATGGGCTTATTGGTTCCGAATTCGACTGCAGTGACACCGACCATCGCGATCACGAATGCGGCCGCACTGACCGCCCCGAGCTTGATCCAGGTCTTCGGTGTCAACTGCCACCTCGCGCGTTTGGCTCGAGGTCCGTCGCTCTCGGCCGGCGCGCTGGGGGCCAGCGCGTCGCCGTCGTCAGCGGGCAGACCGCCCCTGCGTCGCTGAGGGATTTTCGTCAATGCCACGGCGGCGGCCGAACTGAGTGTTCGGGCATAGAGAGCGGCGCCCACCGTGGCAACGATAGAGCCGAGTGCGGCGCCGATAAGGGTCCCGGCAACGCCTAGAAAGGACCCCACCAAGGCAGAGGTCACCGCTGCCAAAGCCGAGCCAATAGTCTGGGTGCCGCTTAGTCCGAGGAACTGTTTCGGCTTGTCTTCAGTAGTGGAGTCTGCAGGCATATTCAAACACATTTCAGTCAGATTATGTTACGAACAGATAACTTTACCTCACCGCGGCCGGCTCCCGGCTGCGCCCGTATTGGTTTGAGGCGGTTCTCACAGGCCAGAGGACGGCCTTCCTGCTCAGCGACGACGGGACCAACATCAACGGCGCGTCCTTGCCTCCGACGGCGGCTGGTCGGCGCTGTAGGGGAGCGGCAGCAGGTCAATACCGACTTATTCTGACTTGCGCGGCCACGGTCTCGCGCCGGGTGCCGTAACGCGAGGGCTTCGGACCCTTAAGCTGAAGCATGGATTTCACCGACGCACTCTGGATCATGGCCGGGGCAGGCCTGATTCTGCTGATGGTCACGGATGTCTTCCACACACTCCTGTATCCGCGCGGGACAGGCCCGGTCTGCAAGGCGATAATCCGGGGACTCTGGCTGTTAACCAATAAAGTCCGGGGACGGGCATCGACAATCGCAGCCCCTCTCGCCATGGCTGCCGTGATCGGTGCCTGGGCCGCCCTGGCTATTCTGGGCTGGGCTCTGGTGTATTTCCCGTTTCTGCCTGCAGGATTCGTGTACGGAGACGGGGTGGCGCAGCACGGCGATTTCACTGAAGCCCTCTACATCTCGATGGTCGCCCTCTCTACAGTCGGCTACGGTGACATCGTGCCGGCACTGCCTCTGCTTAGGCTGGTCGCGGCCGCCGAGGCCGTGGCCGGTTTTGGGCTTCTAACCGCTACGGTGTCCTGGATACTGCAGACCTACCCTGCCCTTAGCCGTCGCCGGGCTTTGGCCCACCGGCTGAGCCAGTTCAGGGAAGCGGCCGGGGCCGAAGGTCTCTCGTCGCTGACTCCGGCACATGCCGCGGTGTTGCTCGAATCCCTGGCCGGAAACGTGGCATCGGTGAGCATAGACCTGCTGTCCTTCCATGAAACCTACTACTTCCACGAAGCAGAGCGCAGGGGGTCGCTGCCGGCCACCGTGACGTATGCACAGCACCTGGCTACTGAAGCCCGGGACCATGACAACGCAGAACTCCGCTTCGCCGGACGGATGCTATACGCAGCGCTGGAGGATCTCGCCGAGGTTCTCCGCGGGAACTTCGGGCATGAGGGGAGTACCTCTTCTGCCGTGTTCCACAGCTATCAACTGCACCACCGGCACCGTAAGGCCGACCCTGAATAAGTTGGATTCCAAACGGCTCAGCGTGGCCGTTCACTGCTGTTTACCGGCCCTCCACCGCGTGGCCCTTCCCTGTTAGTGCGGATCGGGGAGCCTGTTTGAGGCATCGGCGCGCCTGATCGGTCGAGCTGAACCATGCCCCCTGAACCGCACCAAGGAGAACCCCGTGCTTATCAAAAGTGCTGTCGCCGCGCTCGTGGCCCTCACGTCCCTGACCGGAATCGCCGTCCCCTCGTCTGCCGCAACCTCATCCCGGGATGTTGTGCTGGACCAGCCGCTGCTGGAGGCCCATGCGCACAACGACTACGAGCACGGCCGTCCGCTGTTTGACGCCTTGGAGCATGGGTTCACCAGCGTCGAGGCGGACGTTTGGCTAGTTGACGGAGAACTTCTGGTCGCACACGACCGGGAGAACGCGCAGCCTGGAAAGACCCTGGCGAGCCTGTACCTGGATCCGTTGGACAACCTTGTCCAGCAGGAAGGCCACAGCGTCTATCCTGGCTGGGACGGCAGCCTGCAGCTGCTGATAGACATCAAGAGCGACGGCGAGAGCACCTACGCTGCGATCGAGCAGGAACTGAGCAAGCACCCGGCTCTCATGACCCGTTACAGCAAGGGCAAAGTCAGCACGGGCGCGGTGACCGCCGTGATCAGCGGCAACAGGCCGCTGATGACCATGCAGGCGGAAGACAAACGCTACGGGTTCTTCGACGGACGCTCAGCCGACCTTGCTTCCGGGATGCCGTCAACGCTCATGCCGCTGGTCAGTGACAACTGGACAAAGCTGTTCACGTGGCAGGGTGTTGGCCCGATGCCCGAGGCGGAACGCGCCAAACTCCACGCCTATGTCGCGGACGCACACGCCAAGGGACACCGGGTCCGCTTCTGGGCGACTCCGGACCAGCCGGGCGAGGCACGTGAAGCTCTTTGGACCGAGCTTCACCGGGCGGGTGTTGACCACGTCAACACTGACGACCTCGCAGCACTCGAAAGGTTCCTCAAAGCCCAGCAGCCGTAGGACCAAGGTCCACTAGGTCCAGCAGAGTTTCGGAATGTAGCAGCGGCTGCACCCGATTTCGCAAGTGTGTACGCCGCTGCCCCCGGCAGCCGAGAGCGGCCGACGGCGGGAGGTCCCGCCGTCGTCCGCTCACTGGGGCCGGAAACTGTTGGAGGCGGTTGGCCAGGGGCAGGGCGACGTAGACGCCGACGTGGATGCTTGTAAATCATCATTGTGGCGGCTGCCCAACCGCGCCACCATGTTCGTATGAACGCTGAAACGCCGAAGGTGGCGGAGCTGAACCTTCCCCAGGCCTTCCTCCTTCTCGCAACGAACGACCAAGACGGCAAACCTTCGGTGCCGATGTACGCACTCAGGACCACGATGGCAGGGGCGATATTGGCCGAGCTGGACCTGATCGGTGCAATCGGGCTGCAGGGGAAGCACGTCAGGGCTACCGGCACCTCCCCGCAAACGGACCTCCAGCACGAACTGGAACTCATCCGGGGCAAGTCTCGGCCCCACACTCCCAAGCGGTGGGTCTCCATGCTGGAGGGCCGCGCCGAAGTGCAGCGTGTGTACGAAGGGATGGCGGCACTGGGCATCGTGGAACACGTCGGCGAAAAACACCTGGGTCTGTTCCGGACCGTGCGGTACCCGGAGAAGGACCACGCTCCGGAGGCGGCGCTCCTGAAAAAGATCCAGGCCGCACTCGGCGGTGCGCCGGCTGATGCCGAGGCGCCTGATGCCACTGCTGAGGCTGAGGCGCCTGTTATCACGACTGAGGCTGGGGCGTCTGATTCCACCCCGACTGACGCCTCGGCGACCGAGGCCGCGAAGCCAGATGTCAAGGCACCCGATGCCAGGACCACAGCGCTGATCGCCCTGCTTCAGGCTGCCGGGCTGCTCGGCAAGCTCGTACCGGCAGCAGATAAAATCCGGGCAAGTGAGCTGGCGAAGGGCTATTGGCCTTCCCATTCGGTGGAGGACGAACTGCGCATGATCAGACTGGCGGAGGAAGAAGAACCAGGCATATGAGGCTGCCTGAAATCGCTGGGCACGGAGTCGGCGGTCTGCGTGGACTCCAGGAGCCCGCCGCCCGAACCTCACCATCACCAACATCGTGGCCGTGTTTCCGGCGTGTTCAGCCCGTTGCCCGCAACGATAAGCACGCGGACGATGGTTTCATGAGCGCAGATAACTTCGGACCTAGTCTTTTCACTATCGGGGAATGCTAGATGTCCACAGTGAAGTCCGGTGGGCGCAAGCGGGTCTGGGTCATCGCCGCGGCGGCGGTTGCCGTTGTTGTGCTGGCTATCGGACTGGCGGTGTTCAAACCCTGGCTTCTGTTTGTCGACGTCCGGGTGGATGAAGAGATCCCGTTCGTTGCCGCCTCCGCGGAGCAGGCAGAACCATCCGGGTCCAGTACTGCCGAGATGCCCTCCGGCCCGGTCCAGCTCGCTGAAGGTTCGTTCATCAGCCATGAACATACGACGACCGGAGCCGTTCGGATCATTGAACAGCCGGACGGCTCGCGCGTGCTTGCATTGGAGAGTCTGGACACCTCCAACGGGCCGGATGTGCACGTCTGGCTGAGCGCCGCAGACGTGGTGGAGGGACCGGGCGGGTGGTTCACCGCTGGCTCCGCCGACCACGTTGACCTCGGCTTAATCAAGGGAAACCAAGGCAACCAAGTGTACAAAATCTCCGATGACGTTGATCTGTCCAAGTACAAGTCCGTCGATCTATGGTGCGTTCAATTCGCGGTGTCATTCGGAGCGGCTCAACTCACATCCCGAGACAAATGAGGCAACGAATCCGGCCACGCGGACCTTCCCATGAGTCAACGACGGGGCCTTTTTCGATGGCGCCGGCCGCCGTAGGCTATGGGCATTCATCACACCGAGGAGGCACCGATGCGCACGGCAAAACCCACGGCCCAGGCCGATCAGGTCCGCCATCTTTCAGAGAACCTCATTTCTCAGCTCACCAAGGGGAAGGAGTGGGCCACTCCCGAGGTCGAGGCGGCATTGCAAAAAGTGGTCGAGGGGCTTGATGCCGGGATTGAATCCGCGTCCCCGAGGATCCAGGCCGGTCTGCGGCGGCTCGCTGACGAACTCGCCGGCGGAGTGGAAACTCTGGTTCCCCGTGTCCACGAAGGTCTGAAGCGGGTCGCACCTAATGTTGCCCCGGCGCCGGCTAAGTCAAGGCGGACAGCGTCCGGGAAAGCCTGGTTGATCGCCGGGGCGGTGGCCGTCGCGGTGACCGTGGGACTCGCGGCCTGGCACTTTTTTCGGCCGGCCCATGAGGAACCGGTCCCCGCCGTGAATGCGCAGCGTACCAGCGGCGCGAACCCCGAGGCGGACACCACCCCACCACCCGAGGACCGGACCTGAGGCGATCAAGACTCCGGGCCTGTTAGCCCAAGAGCATGAATATCGACCGGGTGTGATCTGTTAAGACGCCACGTACGGCGACGACGTCATCGCTTAGTAGTGATTTCATGTTCTTACTGTGCGTTGCGGAGTTGGCATTTCTAATGCCGCGCCGATAGTTGCGGACCTGGGTTTCCGCCGCCGGTCGGCGCTGTAAAAGTGCGGCACTAAACGCAAGCGGACGACGCCGGCGCGTGCCGCCGTCGTCCGCTCGGTAGGTATCTACTTCTCAAACGCCGGCGTGGCGGGCGAAGGAGATCGGGAGACGCCCGGTGGGGTCGACCAGGCCGAGGACAAGTTCGGCGATGGCCCGGCCGCCCTGCATGCCGGGGCTGAACGCTTCGATGATGGCGGCGGCTGACTGGCCCCGTTCCGCGCCGTAGAAACGCAGACGGACGACGGCGGGACGTCCCGCCGTCGACCGTCTGCAGGACTGGTTGTGTGTGCTGGAGCGCTTAAGCCGTGTGGCCAGCCGCTTAGCGTGAGTTCACCACCGGGACGCCGAGGATGCTGTCCAGCAGCCCGTTGCGGAATTTTCCCTCCGGATCGTGCGCCGATGCCAGCGCGCGGAAGTCCGCAAAGCGGGGGTAGAGGGACTCCCAGTCGTGACCGCCGGGCGTGAAAAGCTTGCCCCAGTGCGGCCTGGCCCCGAACGGCCGAAGCAGGTCCTCGAGCTGCGGCAGAACGGCTTCCACCTGCGGCTGCAGCGGCTTCCAGGTGAAGTGCAGGGCAACGCTCTGCTGCCGGTAGAAGGGGCTGAGCCAGAATTCATCTGCGGCGCCGGTCCGGATTTCCGAGACATAAAGCAGGGGTGCAAGTTTGTCCGCCAGACTCCGCACCACCTGGAGTGCAGCAGGGGCCTGCTCCAGCGGCAGGAGGAATTCGCTCTGCAGTTCCTCACCCTTGCTGGGCGTGAACTCGTGGCGGAAGTGCGGCAGCCGGTCCAGCCATTGCCCGGGCTCATCCATCTGGACTGTGCAGTTCTCGGCCGACATCCCCGGCAAAGGGTGCCGGGGGCAGATGGCGGCCGTGGCGCCGAACAGTTCACCGATGGGAGGCTCCGAGTCCACCGCCTTGAGCCAGACTTGGCTGATGCAATCGCCTGCGTAATCGGTGAATAGACTCACGCTGTAGGCGCTGGACACCAGCTGAGTGAAGTCCGCCAGTGCCCGTTCCCACGGCAGGTTCTCCAAAACACGCTGGCGCATGCTGAAGCTCGGCCGGACGGCAAGCTGGAGGCCGGTGACGATGCCAAGGGCGCCCAGACCCACCACGCTGCCCAAAAACTCCTCTCCGTCCGCGCGGGTCAGCGATACCTGCTCGCCGGAGGGCCGGACCAGCTCAATGCCCTCCACCGCCCCGGCCAAGGCGGGGTTGTTCACACCAGAGCCGTGGGTGCCCGTCTGGACTGCTCCTGCCACGGAAATGTGGGGCAGCGAAGCCAGATTGTGGATGGCGACGCCGGACTGTTGCAACGTGCGGCACAGGGCGCCGTAGCTCACGCCGCCGCTGACGCGGACCGTCTTCCGTTCTGAGTCCAGTTCGATGTGCTGCGGCAGGGCGTCCAGCAGCACGTGCACACCGTCGGTGTCCCCCATGCGGTTGAAGGAGTGCCGCGATCCCAGGGCCTTGACCCGGTCGGCGCGCTCCACCACGCGGGCGAGTTCAGCCACCGACGCCGGGCGCATAACGTCCGCTGATGAGTAGTTGAGGTTGCCTGCCCAGTTCTTCATTCATTCGGCTTTCCGGTGAAGGTACGTTTCGCTCTCACCACTGTGAGCGCTAACAATTTTCCTGTCAAGACGTTACCCGCCGCAGCCCGCCGAGACGGGTAACATCGTCAGCAGGTCATCCGCAGCAGCAGCCATTGGCCGCTTGGCTTTGGCCCAGGATGCTTTGAAAGGGGAGCAGTGCGCGCAACGGTCAAGGACGTCGCGCGTCGTGCCGGCGTCTCACCCAAGACTGTCTCGAACGTGATGAACGGGATTGTTCCGGTCAGCGGAGCCACCAGGGTCAAGGTGGAGCAGGCCATTCTGGAACTCGATTATGTGCCCAACCTTTCCGCCCGCGGACTGCGCAACGGCAGGTCGGGTGTTATCGCCCTGGCCCTACCGGACCTGGCGACCCCTTACTCGGCCGAGATTGCGCACAACGTGGTGGAAGTTGCCCACGAGCAAGGCTGGAGCGTCCAGATCGAGGAAACCGGTTCCGATCCCCGGCGCGAATACGAACTGATGTCCCGCGCGCGGTCCAACCTCATTGATGGCCTGATCCTCAACCCGGTGGTGCTGGATGAGAGTGCCGTCAAGGTGGGAGTCTCACTGCCCCCGGTGGTCCTGCTGGGTGAGGTGTCCCAGAAGCTGGCCGACCGTGTGTGGGTGGACAGCGTTGCTGCCGCCCGTGACATGACCCTGGCGCTTGCCAGGACCGGCCGGCGTCGTATTGCCGTGCTCGGAACTGCGGAAGGCCGAGGCTCCGCCGCGGCAATCCTGCGGACCCGTGGCTACCGTGCCGCGCTCGAAGAGCTCGGCATTGACCGGGACGACTCACTGCTCATCCCGTGCGAAAAATGGACACCACACACGGCTGCCGTCGCGCTCGCCTCCTATCTGGACTCCCACCCGCTCCCCGAGGCGCTGTTCTGCTTCACCGACTCCATGGCCATTGGCGCGATGAGCGTGTTGTGGAAGAGGGGAATCAGCGTTCCGTCCGACGTTGCCGTGGCGGGCTTTGACGATATCGCCGACGGGCAGTATGCCGTGCCATCCCTCACCACCGTTTCCTTCGACAAGCGCCGGGTGGCCAGCGAAGCCCTCCGCCTGCTCACCGAGCGGATGGCTGACCGTGTCGGCGAGCAGAGGGTGGTCACCGTCGACTACAAAATCGTGGAGCGGGACAGCAGCGGCTAAACGCGCTCCCAAATGAGATGGCTGCATCAGATTGTTCACGCTAACAATTTTCTCTTGTGGTCCGTTTTACATCGATGTAATGTGAGTCCCGCGTCACATCGCACCTGCCGCTCCCGGGATTTCAGCGCACCGGAACGGCAGTGTTTTGTGCCATCAGGATTATTTTCAGCGGACCCATCCAAAGGAGTGACGGGTGAAGCAGATTGACTTTTTTGCCGGCAAGCAAGTGACCCGGCGGCAGTTACTGGCAGGTTCGGCGGCTCTCGGCAGCGTGTTCGCGGCGGCCGGTCTCACGGGCTGCGGCGGTACCGCCTCGGCGGCGGCCGTGCGGGACATTGCGTTCTGGCATCTGCTGTCCGGCGGTGACGGCATCAAGATGCAGGCAATGATCAGTAAGGCGAACGCCGGCAACCCCGGTTTCACCGTCCATCCGACCGTCCTGGCGTGGGGTCCGCCGTACTACACCAAGCTGGCGATGGCGTCAGCCGGAGGCCGCCCGCCGGAACTGGCCATCATGCATGCCAGCCGGGTCCCCGGCTACGCCCCAGGGGGACTCATTGACCCGTGGGACATGTCCTTGCTGGCAGAACACGGCGTGACTTCCCAGAGCTTCGCACCGAGGATCTGGGACAAGAGCCAGCAGAACGGCCAGGTTTTTTCCATCGCCCTGGACTCGCACCCGTTCGTCATGTTCTACAACACCGACGTCGCCGGCAAGGCCGGGGTGCTGGCCGCCGACGGGCAACTGCAGGCTGCAAGTTCCCCGCAGGAGTTCCTCTCGATGGCCCGCGAGATGCAGAAGGTGACACAGGCGCACGGCCTGTCCTTCGGCTACCTTGGCAGCGGGTCCCAGATGTGGCGTCTCTTCTACACCCTCTACAAGCAGCACGGTGTGGACATGGAACTCACCCCGGGGCAACCGATGAAGGCTGACAGGGATGCGGCGGTCGAGTCCCTGGAATTCATGGCATCACTGTTCGACGACACCATAGCCGCCAAGAGCGGGGACATCAGTACGGGCATCGCCGAATTTGCCCGTGGCGGTTCTGGCATGCTCTTCAGCGGCGTCTGGGAACTCCCCACCTTCAAGAAGGCCGGTCTGCCGGTCGACGCGGCAACTATCCCCACGCTCTACGGGACGCCGGCTGCCTATGCTGACTCTCATTCCTTTGTCCTGCCGCGGCAACTAAACGCCGACGACGGGAAGCGGCGCGACGTGTACAAGTTCGTGAGCGATGTCCTCAAGGGGTCGCTGTCCTGGGCGGAAGCCGGACACATTCCGGCCTATCAGCCGATTGTGCAGTCACATGCGTACCGGGAACTCACTCCCCAGATTCACTACGCCAACGCGGCGGACATTATCAATTACGATCCGGAATCCTGGTTCAGCGGCTCCGGCTCGGACTGGCAAACCTACTTTGCGGAAAACGTGCAGAACGTACTCCTCGGCCGCGACAAGGCCGCCGACGGTTGGGACGCATTCGTGCGCCGCACCAACACCCTTCTCTCCCGGCCCAACCCGGTCTGAGCCACCCGAGTGACAAAGGAGTCCCTGATGAGTTCCTTAGCAACATCCAGCCGGAGCGCAGAGCGTACGGCATCTTCCAGTCCAACCCGGACCCGTCCACAGCCCGGTCCGGCCCCGTCCCGTCAAGCCAGGGACAACCTGACCGGCTGGGGCTTCGCCGCCCCTTTCCTGGCGTTCTTCCTTGTCTTCCTGGTCTGGCCCATTCTTTACGGCCTTTTCATGAGCCTGACAGGCAAGTCCCTTACTGGCGCCAACGACAACCTGATTGGCCTGGCCAACTACGCCGAGGCCTTGGCCGATGCGGACATGTGGCGTTCCCTGGGCAACACGCTCTACTTCACGGTGATAAGCACGGTTCCCTTGGTGATCGTCGCCTTGATCATGGCCGCCCTGCTTAACGTCGGATTGCCCGCGCAATGGCTGTGGCGGCTCTCCTACTTTGCGCCGTACCTGCTCGCCTCGACCGTGGTCTCACTGTTCTTTACCTGGATGTACAACCCGCAGCTGGGGCTGATCAACGACTCCCTGGCGAAAATCGGGCTTCCGAAGGTGGCCTGGCTGAACGACCCGAACGTGGCGATGTGGGCGATCGTCATCGCCACGCTGTGGTGGACCGTCGGCTTCAACTTTCTCTTGTACCTGGCGGCCATGCAGAACATCCCCCACCAGCACTACGAGGCGGCATCCCTGGACGGGGCCGGAGCCTGGCGGCAGTTCTTCTCCATCACCCTGCCGCAGCTGGCTCCGACCACCGTGATGATCGTCCTCCTCCAGATTCTGGCATCACTGAAAATCTTTGATCAGGTGTACCAGATGACGGCTGGCGGCCCCAGCGGTTCCACCAGGCCAGTGGTGCAGTACATCTTCGAAACCGGGTTTACCGGCTACCGGCTGGGCTACTCCGCAGCCGTCTCCTACATTTTCTTCGGGCTGATCGTGATCGTCTCGGTCATGCAGTTCGTCATCACGCGCCGCAGGAGTGCATAACCATGGCAACCCAGACACTCACCCGCCCCGCCCCGCACACCGCCGGCGCAGCAGCGGCCCGAAAACCCCGCAGGAAGATCACGGCCGGCAAGGCCGCCGTCACCGCGGTCGCGGCGCTCCTGGCAGTCTTGTGGCTCGTTCCCTTCGCCTGGGCCACGGTTACCGCCTTCAAGTCCGAGACCGACGCCGCAGCGCCGAAGGTCAGCTGGATCCCGCCGTCGGGCTTTACCGCGGATGCTTTCGTCAAAGTGTTCCAAGACGGCAATATCCCGCTGTGGACGTGGAATTCCCTCTACACCTCGGCCGCCATCACCGCGATCACGCTGGTCATCTCCGCGCTGGTCGCCTACGCCTTGTCCCGCATCGATTTCCGGGGCAAAAAAGTCCTGATGACGGTGATCATCGCCTCGATCATCATCCCGCCGCCAGTGCTGATGATTCCGCTGTTCTATCAGATGGTGGCGCTCCACATGATCGACACGGCCTGGGCCGTCATCCTGCCGCAGGTCATCCACCCCGCCATGGTGTTCGTGCTCAAAAAGTTCTTTGATCAGATCCCGCGTGAACTCGAGGAAGCTGCGGTGATGGATGGTGCCAGCCGGATGCGGATCTTCATTCAGGTCATCCTGCCGCTCTCACGCCCCATTCTCGCCGCCGTCGCGATCTTCGTTTTCATCAGCGCGTGGAACAACTTCCTCTGGCCCTTCATCTCCACGAACGATGGGTCCATCCTGACCCTTCCGGTTGGACTGCAGACCATTAAGAGTGCCTATGGCATCCAGTACGCGCAAAACATGGCATCCGCACTGCTCGCGGCCTTGCCGCTCATCCTGGTCTTCCTGTTCTTCCAGCGCCAGATCATCAAGGGCGTTGCGACCACCGGGCTCGCCGGCACCTGAACCTGACCTCCGATTACTTCCAACGAACCTGTTCAACCAAAAGGAGATACGCCACATGTCCCGCGCACGAATCACCCTGGACCGAGACTTCACCATCGGGGAAGTGCCCCGCCGCCTTTTTGGCTCCTTCGTTGAGCACATGGGCCGCTGCGTTTACACCGGAATCTACGAACCGGGCCACCCGGAGGCCGACGAAAACGGTTTCCGCCAGGACGTGCTCAAGCTCGTCAAGGAACTCGGGGCCACTGTCATCCGCTACCCCGGCGGCAACTTCGTGTCCGGATATAACTGGGAAGACGGGGTAGGTCCCCGGGAAGGCCGCCCACGACGGCTCGACGGCGCCTGGCACACCCTGGAGACGAACGCCTTCGGACTGCACGAGTTCGTGGACTGGTCACGCCAGGCAGGGACCGAAATCATGGAAGCCATCAACCTGGGCACCCGGGGTGTGGATGCGGCGCGCGAGATCGTGGAGTACGCGAACCATCCCGGAGGGACCTATCTGTCGGACCTGCGCGCCAAGAACGGGCATAAGGACCCGTTCAACATCAAGCTGTGGTGCCTCGGCAATGAAATGGACGGGCCCTGGCAGATCGGCCACAAGACCGCGGACGAGTACGGCCGGCTGGCCCAGGAGGCGGCCAAAGCGATGCGGTTCGTGGACCCGGACATCGAACTGGTGGCCTGCGGAAGCTCCAGCTCCGGCATGCCCACGTTCGGAGCCTGGGAACAGACAGTGCTGACCCACGCCTACGAGGAAGTGGATTACGTCTCGCTGCATGCCTACTACCAGGAGCATGAGGGCGACGTTGGCAGCTTCCTCGCCAGCGCAGTGGACACTGACTATTTCATCGAATCAGTCATCGCAACTGCCGATGCCGTCCGCGCGAAGGGAAAGCACAAGAAGACCATCAACCTGTCCTTCGACGAGTGGAACGTCTGGTACCAGCGCGGCCTCGACACCGAGGACCAGCCGCATCAGGTGGCCAAGGCCGGCTGGCGTGAGCACCCCAGGGTCATTGAGGACAAGTACAACGTGACGGATGCCGTGGTCGTCGGAACCCTGCTCAACTCGCTGCTCCGCCACGGCGACCGGGTCAAGATCGCCAACCAGGCACAGCTGGTCAACGTCATCGCCCCGATCCTCAGCGAGGAAAACGGCCCGGCCTGGCGGCAGACCATCTTCCACCCCTTCGCGCGCATGGCCGAACTGGCCAAGGGCCAGATCCTGCGCCTGTCCGTTGACTCGGACAAGTACGAAAATGCGCGGTTCGGCGGCACCGACCTCGTGGATGTCAGTGCGACGTGGAACGAGGAAACGGGCCGGGTGGCGCTGTTCTTCGCCAACCGCGGACTGGAGGAAGCGGCAGATATTGAAGTCGCCCTGCGCGGCTTTGACGCCCGCCAAGTTCTCCGCGCGGAGGTCCTGGAAATACCCGAAGGCGGGGACCGTTTCACGGTCAATACTCAGGGCAGCCCGGACCAGGTGGGGCTCCGGCCGCTGGCAGGGGCGAAGGCGAGCGGCTCCGAACTTCGGGCAACGCTGCCGGCGCTGTCCTGGGCTGTGATTGAGCTGGAGGTCATCAAGAACTGAGCACATGCCCGCAGCAGCTTTAGGCCAGCTTTACGAGGACGTCGGCGGGAGCCCAAGAAGCTCCCGCCGACGTTGACTTTGCGCGAAGCAGGGACGAATCATTATCCCAAGTCGGTCACACCGGCGCGGATCTGCGAGAACTTGGACGTATTCGGCTTCGACCTTTCCGCGGACGAGCTGGCAGTCGTAGACGGCCTTGGGCGGGACGGCCGCACCGGCCCCCACCCGGCCGAATTCAACGGCCAGGCCGCTCAGGGAAGCGCGTACACGCGGCGGGCGTTGTCGCGTGCGACGAGTTGCACGATCTTGCGGGCATCCGCCTCTGAACAGTCGTCGTCGTCGATCCATCCGCCGACTACCTTGGTGATTGCGTTGCGCCACAGTCTCGCTCCGAGGTAGTGAAGTTCCGCTGGGCCGAAGGCGTCGGAGGAGTAAAGGACTTTTGTGAAGGGGGCCAGCTCGAACGAGCGGGCCACCAGGTCAGGGCTCCGTGCCCCGGTGAAGTTCACGGCAAGGCCCACATCGAGGTAGACGTTTTCAAAGGCGTGGGCCAAATAGCCGGCTTCGCGCTCGAATGGATAGCAGTGGAGCAGCATGATGGGTGTGTCCCGGACGTCGGGGGACCGGAGAAAGTCCAAGAGGTACAGGGGATTGGTTTTGTGGAGGTCCAGGTCGCGGTCCCCGAATCCGACATGGAATTGCAGAGGAAGCTTCATCGACACCGCCGTATGAATCCCGTGGGCAATGAGTGTCACGTCGGTGAGCTTCGCATTGGTGCCGGTGCGGAGGTTCTCTTGCCAACGGCGGGCCGCTTCAGTGACCGCAGCCGGTGTTGGCCGGCTGAGATTCTGGTCGAATCCTGCGCGGTAGGCGAGAACCGTCTTGACGCCCACGGCGCTGCGGGTGAGCTCGTGAAGCCGGTGACCGAACTCTTCAACGTAATCTGCCGGGTTGGCAATCTCCTGGATCAGCGCCTCGGCGACCAGTTCCAGCCGAACGATCTCGTGGGTTCGCCCGCCGGAGACGTCGGCCATGCCGGCCGTGCCGAGGTAGTCAGCGGCATCCAATCCTGTATCGATCAGCCAGTCACTCACCCCGGCAGCGCGGGTCATGCGCCGGCTGACCTCGAGTTCCCCAAGCGCGGAGCGCCGGCTCCAGTAGTCCGCTGGGGAAGCGTGGCGTGGCAAATCAAGAATGCCGCTGCACCAGCGACGGAAGGCGAGCCCGATTTGTGTGTTGTAGGCGTCCTCCGGGTTGGCCAGCGGTTCGGTGTTCCCTTCATTGAGCGAGTTCTGAAAGCGTGCCTCATCGCCGGCGGCGTGAAACGCGCCATGCACGTGGTGATCAATAAGGCTGACTTGTTCGACAAAGTCCGCAAAAAAGCCGCCTGCCATTAGATCGACCAGGCAAGTCGAAAGCGTTCGGCAAGCTCGTCCGGCGAGAGTTCCGCGGAGATTCGCTGTTCGTAGCGCCGGACGGCCACCGTGGCATCGACGATGGCGTCTCCCAGAAGCCCGCGTGCAAGGCGCGACGTGTCCAGCGTGTCGATGATGGCGGCGGGGGAGTCTGCGAGCAGCCGGATATTGGCCCGGTGCCGCTCGTCTTCCGATAGCCGTCCGGGGTCACCCGTGATCTCTGCCGGAAGCCTGCGCCCGCCGCGGATGCCGTCAAGGGAGAGTGCCAGGATGGACGCGGAGGCCAGATACACGTTTGCCGACGGGTCGACGATTTTCACTTCGACGTTGGCTCCGTGCGGATTACTGTTTCCCTCGTTCAGAAAGCGCACCGAGGCTTCCCGGTTTTCCAGGCCCCAGCATAAGTAGGCGCCCGACCACGTGCCAGGTGCCAAGCGGCTTCCGGACAAGACTGATCCCGTGAGAAAACCCTGGACGTCGGGGAGTCCCGCAATGATGCCCCCAATGGCAGCGCCTCCCTCAGCGCAGATGCCGTGCGGTCCGCTGCCGCCGGAGAACAGCGGCATGCCGTCCTTGTGGAGCGAAAAGTGCTGGTGGGCACCGTTTCCGACGGTGCCGGAAAAGGGCAACGGGGAGAACGAGGCCTGCATGCTGTGGGCCCGGGCGACGATGCCAACGATGATCTTGGAAAGGACCACGGTGTCCGCGGCCTGAACCGGCGAAGCAGGGGGAAGGGAAAACTCGAACTGGTTTCTGCCGTACTCGGCGTGGATCTGCTCCATGGGAATGCCGGCATGGTTCAGAACTGACAGCAGATCATCGAGGAATTCCGATTGGTCCAGGAGCCCGGTTGCCCCGTACGGAACCCAGGGCGCGGTTTCCAGCGCTGAACCGTCCAGGGCGACGAGGAAGAATTCAAGTTCGTGGCCCACAAGTGCCTTGTATCCGGCCTCATCGAGGCTGCCGTCGACATCGGCCAGAAGGCCGCGGGCGCAGGCCGGAGACGCGGCTCCGTCCTGTTCGAAAAGGCTGCCTGGTGCCCATGCCCGGCCACCCCGCAGGACACGGAGTCCCGTGATATCGATCTTGAGGCGCATATCGCCAACGGTGGTGATGCTGTCCGTGAACGCTATCCCGCCGTCGATGGTGAAGACATGCCAGACGGGGGCAGCGCCCATCCCGGATTGGTGGAAGGCTTTGAGCCGGGCTAACGGAACGCTCTTGGCCAGCGTGATGCCCGCAGCATTCACCACCGTGCCGATCACGGTGCGGACGCCGGCCGCTTCGAGCTCGCGCTGAGCTTTCGCAACGGCGGATTCGTCGGCTGATGCGTTTAGGGTCATGCGCCTATCATGCGGCGACTCCCCGTCCAATGAAAGGTTCGAAAGATGTGCCGACTTTTGGCTTGCGCCGCTGCCTTCGACGGCGGCTGGCCGGCGCTGTAGGGGAGCGGCACCCCACGCCAGCGGACGACGTCGGGAAGTCCCGCCGTCGTCCGCGACGTCTCCCCTTACTCGGTGTCCGTGGCGGCCCTTTCTAAATGAGCACGCGTCGGGTTTACTGGGGCGCAAGGCTGACACGCAAGACATGGAGGGGGAACCATGAAGCCCAAGGGGACATGGCAAATTGCAGTGGGCTCAATAGCCCTGGCGGCCACGGTGTTCGTCCTGCCGATGCCGTTGTTTGACGTGTTCTCGGGCATCGCAGGACAGGGTGCGGTGGCGCTGTTCGTCCTCGGACTGGGTCTTCTGGTCGGTGGGCTCGGTTTTGTCGCGGTGGGTCTGCACAAACGACCCCGGAACCTGCGAACGGCGCGCAGCTACGACACCAGGGAGCCCTCCTCAGCCGACGAGGACCGGCCGGTCAATCCCCATGCGGTGCCAAATACCTATGGTGCCCTCCCTCCGCCGGGCTAGAAGCGACCCGTTGGATCAGGATCACGACAGGTGAGGATCCCGTGCCAGAGAGCCTGAGCTGTGTATGGCGCGGGATCCTCCCTGTGTAGGCGGTGAAGCCTAGCGGCTGCTCACCTGACCGAACAGCTTCGCGATTGGTGCGAGCACGAGCGGGCGGGCGGCGTACCACCCGGCCGCCGTGACGGCGATTGCGGCCGCGAAGAGCCAGAAGCCGACCCAGTTCACCACGTCGGTGCCGCCGAACATGTGGTTCAGGTTGCGCAGCGCACCGGTCGCGAACACCAGGAACACGTGGATGAGAATGAACAGCACGAAAAACAGCATCGTCGGGAAGTGAATCGCGCGCGCAACCTCCACCGGGTAGATCTTGTTCAGCGCCTTCGCGTCCTTCGGCCAGAACTCGCTCATGCGCACACCAGTGATCGCCGCGAGCGGGGCCGCGATGAACACCACGAGGAAGTACATGAGCTGCTGCAGGCTGTTGTAGTTCACCCAGCCGGTCTCAACGGGCCAGTCGAGTGTCATGTACTGCAGGAGCGCGGAGAGTGTGTTCGGGAACGCCTCCCAGCTGGTCGGTACGATTCGCATCCAGCGGCCCGAGGCAAACAGCAGCACCACAAAGATGAGTCCGTTGGCCAGCCACAGAATATCCAGCGACTGGTGCAGCCAAAGGTTGATGCTGATCTTCTTGCCACCGCGCTTCGGCGTCCAGAACGCGGGTGGCTTCTGCTCAGTGCGCACCTGGTAGCCGGAGCGAATGATGAGCACCATCAGGAAGATGTTGAAGAAGTGCGCCCACTGCGCCCACCACGGGAACCCGGGCTCGGCCGTATCGGGCAGGTCGTACGCGCCGGGGTACTTTTCGAGGAACTCCGACACGCCCGGCAGCGTCGTCACACCGCGCGCGGCGAGCACAAGAATTGCTGCGGCGGCCACGGCGCCGACGGCGAGGAGCACGACGAGCTTGATCCACTGACCCAGGGTGCGCGACCCGTAAAGCCTCGGCTCGGCTTTTGGCCTCACGGGCTTTTCAGTAACGGCAGCCGGTGCCGGTGCCGGCGCGGCGGGAGGGGCGGCGGGGACCGCGGGTGCACTCGCGACCGCCGGCGGCTCCGCCTCGGCAACGGTCTCCACCACACTGGCAGCCGGGGCCGAGGGATGGGCCGGAGCGATGAGTTCGGGCTCCGCCTGCACCGCAGGGGCGGCAGCGGGCGACGGCGCAAGTCCAGCCGGCGGCCACGGCTCGCCGCCCGGCACGCGGGGAAGCCCGCGGCGAAGCGACGTGGTTCCCATTGCCAGTGGGACGGGTGCGGTGGCCGGGGCAACTGCAGTCGACGCTGCTGCCGGCACTGCTTTCTCAGCAGCACCTGCGGCAGCAGCCGTAACAGCAGCTGCGGCCGGCGCGCCTGCGGCGGGAGCCCCGGACAGAGCCGCCACTGATACCGGAACCTCGCCTGCTGGCGGCCAAGGTTCGCCGCCCGGCAGGCGGGGCAGGCCGCGGCGAAGCTGCCGCGGCACCGCGGCGCCGGAGCTCACGGCCGGGACCGGAGCGGACACCGCCGTCGCACCCGGTGCCGTTTCCAAGGCAGCGGCGGCAGCCGCGGGCGCGGGGGGCGCGGCGGCCGCTGGCCCGGCGGTGACCGGTCCCGCCCCTGAATCAGACGCCGGCGCGGCGGCCGTTCCTGCCGTGACAATGCGGGCGGGCGCCTCGCCTGCTGGAGGCCAGGGGTCACCGCCTTCGACGCGCGGCAGGCCACGCCGGATGGACCGAGACTGAGTTGCCATCTTTACTTCTTCCGAGCCTCAAGGGCGCTAATCAGCTGGGGCACAACCTTGAAGAGGTCGCCGACCACACCATAGTCGGCGATCTCGAAGATCGGCGCGTCTGAATCCTTGTTGATGGCGACGATCGTCTTCGCGGTCTGCATGCCGGCCCGGTGCTGAATCGCGCCGGAAATGCCCAGCGCGATATACAGCTGTGACGACACGGAAACCCCGGTCTGGCCGACCTGATGCGACTGCGGGATGTAGCCCGCATCCACCGCGGCGCGCGAGGCACCAACGGCTGCACCGAGGGTATCGGCGAGCTGTCCGACGAGGGCGAACTGTTCCTCCGACCCGAGGCCGCGGCCACCCGCGACAACCTTGGCGGCACCACGCAGCTCCGGCCGCGAGGTGGCGGCAACTGCCTCCTCGAACGAGTCGATCCGGGCGGCCGGCTTCCCGGAGGGCGTCACGGCCAAGGTCTCCGACGCCTGCGGCTGAGCCGTGGCACGTGCATCGACGGAGCCTTGGCGGACCGTAATGACGGGCGCCCCGAACGTGGACGTTGACGTCACGTTGTAGGCACCGCCGTAGACGGAGTGGTGTGCCACGACGCCCTCGTCATCACGTGATACGCCGATCGCATCGGCAGAGATCGCCGCACGCGAACGTGCAGCGTAACGGCCGGCAAGGTCGCGCCCATTCAGGGAATGCGAAATCAGGATCGCGTCCGGCTGCACCTGCTCCACGGCGGCGGCAAGCGCGTCAACGCTCGGCACTCCGAGCGCTGACGGATCCGGCGTCTCGGCGATCAGTACGTGCGCGGCACCGAGGACCGCGGCCTCGGCGGCGCTCCCGGCACCGGGTGCGGCAAGTACCAAGGCAACTGGCGTGCCAACGGCAGCGGCAGCGCCGAAGAGTCCGGGGGCTGCCTTCTCGAGTTCACCCGAAGCCTGGGCTTCTACGACGACGAGGATTGCGTCACGAGGAAAATCAGTCATGTCGTTAGTCCTTAGGCCAGTCGGTTTTCGATGAGGAAGTCGGCGAGCTTCTCGCCGGCATCACCCTCGTCAATGATCTTGACGCCCGCCGCGTGCGGGGGCTTTTCTGCAACGGTCAGCATGATCGAACGCGCCGCGTCCGGGTTGTCGGCCGTGACCCCGAGGTCTGCGAGGGTCAGCACCTCAACGGGCTTCTTCTTCGCGGCCATAATTCCTTTGAAGTTCGGGAAGCGCGGCCCGGGAAGCGCCTCGGTAATGGAAATCACCGCCGGCAGGGTCGCCGATACCTGCTGCACGCCGGATTCAACGGGCCTGGAGCCGGACACCGCGCCGTCGCTGATCTGTACGGAGCTGAGGCCGGTAGCAAGCGGCACGTCAAGCAATTCTGCGAGCATCGCGGGAATCATGCCGCCGGATCCATCGGTGGAGACGTTGCCGGTGATCACAAGGTCAAACTCAACGCGACGGATCGCTGCCGCGAGGGTTTCGGCGGTAAGTCCAAGATCCGCACCCCGGAGCGCCTCGTCGGAGATGTGGGTGGCGCTGCCCGCTCCCATCGCCAGCCCCTTGCGTATCGTTGCCGTCGCACCCTCGGGGGCGAGGGAGAGGACTGCGACCTCAGTGCCCTCGTTCGCGTCGGCGTACGTCAATGCCAGCTCCAAGGCCCGCTCACCGATCTCATCAATGACTGTCTCGCTGGCTTCTCGATCGGCGAGGCCTGTTTCAAGGTTCAGTTTTCGGTCCCCGTACGTGTCGGGGACCTCCTTTACTAGGACGATAATCTTCATCGATGGTTCTTCCTGTGGCGGGCTTGTCTCTACAGAGGAGACGTGTCGGATCTCCATTGAGTCTACGAAAGTGGCGCCCTTCCTGTCGGACAGAGCCCGTGTCGCGAGTTGCGGTGTCTGCTCTTCGTCCTAGGCGGTGCTCATGCCGGAGGTGATCAGAGCCATGACGTTCGAGTCGGCGACGGCCATGGCATCAGGGACTTCGCGGTTCTCCGCCGCCGACGACATCCTCGCGTTTTTCCCGCACACGCAGGGAGAGGCGCCGAAGGAAGAAAAAAGAAACTCCGATTGGTGCGTAACCTTTCGGGGTTCCCCAGCGATTACGGCTTTGTAAGCGCCGCCGGAGCTTGGACCCCCACCAGGCATCCGGCCGGCCTTCCGCTGTAAGTGCTGGTCGGCGCCTGCCCCCAAGATGCGCCGGCCAGCCTTTACGCAACCAAAGGATGGAGGTTTCTTGTGAAGAGTGTTAGCAAGACCGCCGCGTGCTGACCATGCAGGGAAACCAGCTCCGTGCCACGCTCCGCATGGACGCCCCGTTCGGCACCGACCCGCTGGCCTACGCCCGGACGCCGGTCGGCTACGCCGACGAAAACAGCTCAAATATCCCGCGCTCCTACTCCGATCACGTCGCCGCACTGCGCACCGAACGGGCCACCGCAGGGATTCCGTTGCGGGACGCGTGGATGGTGACCGCCGAAGTCTGGATGAACTACCTCTGCACCAACCCGCTGTGCTGTTCTGAGCAGCCCCTGGACGCGATCACCGCCAGCACCGGAAACGCCGCCGTGATCTACGCCGGAAGCAACGTCAGCGGATTCACGGAACCGGCACCGTTCACCGGGGACGCGGGAACCCGCGAAGCCATCGCGGCCTACCGCCCCGATGGATGGCCTGAAGGGCTGGAGAACAGTCGCGACGCGTGGGCCCAGGTGCTGGGGAACCCCGCCACCCTGACCGCCCGGATCGCGCAGGAACTGGCAGGAGCATTCCAGCACCCCACCGCTCGAGACTGCCTGATGACTGACGTCATCACCAGTGCACCGGATCAGTTCACGGCCGTCATGCTTGGAGTGTTCCCTGCCCGCCCGGACTGGGCACGCGTGGATACCGCCCAGGAAGTCGCGTTCGAACTGATGAAGGCAACCCCCGAAGGACAGCGTGCCCCGATGCTGTGCCTGATCGGCTGGCTGGAATGGCTCAAAGGCAAGTCCAGCTTCGCCGCCCGGTACTTCAAGCTGGCACTGGACGACGCCACCGACTACCGCCTCGCCTTGCTGCTGGCCGAACTCGTGAACCGCGGACTCGTCGCTGACTGCGCGCGGAACCCGGAAAAGTCCTACGCCCGCCCAAGAACCGCTAACCGGAGGAACTGAGGCCGGGCCCACACATCAGGGTCCGGCCTTACTCGTCGGAATCCTCCCCAGGTGCGCGCCGGCCTCCGCCACGCCGCCACGCCGCTGCGCCGGCCGCCGGTAACGCTGGCGCAGCCCCAACACCGGCGAATGCGCAGGAACTCCCGCTAGGGTTAAGGACCCCGCCGTCCGACACCCCAGGCAAGGAATCCCAGCTGTGGCCGATGAGATCCGCATGACCGAGGAAGACACCGTCGCCCCTGGCGCCAGCCAGCTCGAGGACGTGCTGGAGCTGAGCCTGCTGACAGCAGGCCCGTCCGCCGGCCCGGCGGACTTTCGCGTAGAAGACCACCGGCTCGAGGAGCCGTAACCCCTGCAGCATCGACGCGGCACCCCAGATTTCCTTTTCCCAGGGTGAAGCGTGGCCGGCGTCCCCGCCCTGCTACCCGTCGCGCACGCCGGGTCAGTCGGCCGGGGCGCCGGACTTCGCAGGAACCAGGTTGATGGGGAGCATGAACGCTGCCACGAGCCCAACGAGTCCCAACACGGCGAGGGTGATCATCGCGAGACCGTACGACCACGTGATGAGGATCGTCCCCGCCACGGCAGTGCCGAGCGATGAGCCCAGGTTCGACACGCTGCGCGACAGGCCGGAGATCTCGCCCTGCAGCTCATCGGGGAAGCTCGACTGGACCAGGTTGACGGACGGGGTTAGCATCGCGCCCACTCCCAGCCCGATCAGCAGAAGCCCGGGGGCGAAGGCCCACGCGGTCGGATTCCCGTTCACCATGGCGACGAGCAAGGCGATCCCGCACAGCGTGACGATGAAGCCGACGATGACCAGGGTGCGTTGCTTGTGCCTCCTCGCGAGCCGCTCGGCAGCGATTGACGAGACCAGGATGCCGGCGGTGGCCGCCGTGAAGATCACCCCGGTCTCGATCGCGTTGTACCCTCGCACGACTTGGAGGTACGCCGACACGACGAATGAGGTCCCCAGCAGGAGGAGCCATTGCACGTTCTGCGTGATGAGACCGAGATTCGATGTTCGATTCCGGAAGAGCCCGGTGGACAGCAGCGGCTCCTCACCCTTGCGCTCCTTGGCGCGCACGTGGATGAAGAACCAGAGCAGCAGCAGCGCGCCGGCAGCCATGAAGACCGCCATCAGCAGCAGGTCGTTGTCCGCCAGCATGATGCCGGTGACGAGGACCACCAGCCCCGCGGCGGAGAGCACAGCCCCCATGGAGTCGAACGGCTTGCTCGGATCCGCGGGCACCGGGTCCTGAACCGCGCGGCGGCTGAGCAAGATGATGATCACGATGATCAGCGCCTGGAAGATGAAAGCCGCCCGCCAGCTGATCGCGGTGCTGATGAGCCCGCCGATCAGCGGCCCCGCGGCCGCCCCGATTCCGCCCATGCCGCTGATCACTCCGAATGCCTTAGCCCGGGAGGTCACGTCCGTGAACAGCATGGTCGTCAGAATGTAGACGGGTGGGATCAGCAGTGCCGTCCCGACACCTTCCAGGATCGAGTTGCCGATGATCAGCACGAACAAGTTCGGCGCCACCGCACTTGTCACCGCCCCGACCCCGTACAGCGAGAGTCCGATGATAAATAGTCTCTTGCGACCCCAGAGATCGGTCAGCTTGCCGCCCGGAATCATCAGCGCGGCCATGACCAGCAAGAAGATCGTGATGGCCGTCTGGATTCCCTCGACGGTTGTGTTCAGATCCTCGCTCATGTCATTGATCATCACGTTCATGTTCGAGCCCGCGAAGCTGCAGATGAACTGCGCCAGGGCGAGCGGCACCAGCACCCTGCCCAGCTCCTGTTTCGTCCGGCCTATGACGACGTTTCCGGCCATTTCGAGCTCCTTTCGAGGTGGCGCGATGCCCTCCGACGGCGGATCGCTGGAGTGCGGGGGTGACCGTCGTTCGTCTCGCCGGGACGGCACACGGCGGTCGCCCGGGGCCCCGTCAGTCGTGGTCAGCGTGTTCTGGCGATGGGTCGAGGCGGAGCAAATGCCATTGCCATGCGTCAAGTCCGACGAACAGCCCGTCGACGAGATCGTCGCCGGCGCGGTCGAAACTCATGTCTTGGGTCGGGTCGGTGAGCTGCCACCGGTTACCACGCAGGTCCGGCCACGGTACTCTCACGTGACCTGTTGCTGGCGCATCGCTCAGATTCACGACGATCAGCCACCGGGTGGCACCGTCCCAGCTCCAGGCGACCAGGTGTTCGAAGCTGTTCTCGCCTGGCCACCCCGACCGTTCACACGGTTGCCAGTGCCCGTGCCGAAAGGTCGGGTCGGCGGCAGCCGCTAAGAGCCGGCGGTAGAAGGCTGCGAGCTGGTCATCGGCCGGTTCGGTGGGGAAACGGCCGAGGAACACCGGAAGGCGTACCCTCCACCCCGACAGCTGGCCGTGGTGGATGAGCCGGGCCCCAGTCTGGGTCAGTGCCGTCACCGCCGCCGCCCGTGCGCGGCCGGCCCCGAACGCCGTCGCGGCCCGTGGCTCGTCGTGATTCTCCACGAACCGGACAAGGGCGTCCTGATACGTGCGCTCGGCCTGCAGGTGGAGCCGCACCTCGTCGGGATTATCGCCGAGAAGGCGGTCATACAAACGCTTGTCGTAGCAGTAATCGAAGCCCTGCTGCATCAGGGACCACTCAAGATTCCAATAGGCCTCGGCGAGGAACACGAAACCGGGATTGGTTTCACGGACGGCGGCGATCAGCGTTGGCCAGTACTCTGTGCTCGGCGCAGGACCGACCCGGGCACCCCAGGTGCGGGCGAAAACGTCGTTCATGACCAGCATTGCCATGTCGCACCGCACCCCGTCGCACTGATCGGCGATCGATTTCACCGTCTCCACCGCCGCCGACCGCAGGGCCGGGTCGAAGGCGTTGAGCTGAACGACATCCGGCCACGCCGGGAAGTAGGGGTCCCGCCCGTTGGCGAGCACCCGGCCGCCGACCTCGACGAAGGATGACGGATCCAGGTCCCGGTCCGCGGCAGTTCCCGGTACGAAGAGCTCGGGCGCCCCCGTGGTCCACGGATGATCCGGTGCGACATGGTTGGGCACGAAGTCCAGGATCAGCCGGAGGCCCCGCGCCGCCAGCGCCTCCCGGGCGGTGGAAAGCCCGGCAGGGCCACCCAGGCGGTCATCGACCACATAGTCCCTGACGCAGTACGGCGACCCGACGACGTCCTCGGCACGCCAATCGGGCAGAGCGGCCTGGAAATCGGACCGCAGGGCTGGATTTGCCAGTGCGATCCCGATGCCGGCGGGGCTGCGACGCCAGACCCCCATCAACCAGACCGCATCGAAGCCCAGTCCGGCAATCGCGTCCCAGTGCAGGTTCGGGACGGAGCCCAGATCGATTGGTTTGTCTTCTTCCACGCTGATGGATTCGAGCCATGCCCATGTGTTGATCTCGTAGATAAAGGGGTGGGCTACCGGTGGCGAGAGCCCCGGTGGTCGGGCCGCCGCCGTCTCGTCCATTACAGCGCCCTCGCCAAACATGGCTCTCCGGACACGGGCCGGGTCCTTAGTCTCGCTGGACATGGGTTCCCGGTTCCGTTTCCGGCGGTCCTGCCGCGGTGGTTGGGTCCGCGTTGTCCTGGAACACCATCCGGTCGCTATGGCGGGGTGGGTCGAGAAGAAGATCCGCGACCAGAGCCGTCCACCCGGTCTGGTGCATGGCGCCGAGTCCGGCCCCGTTGTCGCCGTGGAAGTACTCGTAGAACAGCAGGTTGTCCTTCCACGCGGGATCGCTCTGCAACAGATCGACGCCACCATAGACCGGCCTGCGTCCGTCCGGCCCGGGGAGCCAGATGCCCACCAGCCGATCGGCGAGGTCACCGGCAATCTCTCGTAGGGTCAGGTGGTGACCGGAGCGGGTGGGATATTCGACGGTGAAGTCGGGACCGAAGAACTGGTCGTACTGCAGCAAGGCACGGATGATGAGGTAGTTGACCGGCAACCACACCGGTCCTCGCCAGTTGGAATTGCCGCCGTACATCGCGGTCCGCGATTCGGCCGGTTCGTACTGGATTGCAGCGGTGGGCAGCCCTGGAACCGTGTATGGAGTGTTGTGCCGCTTGGAGATCGATCGCAGGCCGTGGGGAGAGAGGAAGGCCTCCTCGTCGAACAAGGTGCCGAACAGCCGGGCGAGTTTGTCCCTCGGGACGACCGACAGCAGCGTTCGCCGGGAGTTTCCGGTGCCACGGACCTGCCAGTCGAGGATCTCGTGCCGATCGGTCTGTTCCAACCGGAGGGCGAACCGCTTCCGGAGCCGGCGGTTCCGGTCCGTGTCCTGGGTGGGGAGCGCGACCGCGGGCAGCGCCGGGATCAACCCGACGAGGGTCTGTACCTTGATCGGGATGCTGACCCCGGAGGGGTCGGTGAGCCGGTCGTAGAAGAAACCGTCCTCGGTGTCATAGCAGCCTGAATCCTCCAGTGCGTCCATGATCAGCACGGTCTGTTCAAGGAATTTCACGACCATGTCCTCATAGGCGGCGTCGTGTTCGGCGAGTTTGGTGGCAAGGGTGAGCATAGCCACGGAGTAGTACGCCATCCACGCGGTGCCGTCGGCCTGGTCCAGCTTGAAGCCGGGCGGGAGGTGCGAGCGGTCGATCGGGCTGATGTTGTCCAAACCCAAAAAGCCGCCACCAAACAGGTTGTTTCCGTCCGGGTCCTGCCGGTTGAGCCACCAAGTGAAATTCAGCAGCAGCTTGTGGAACACCCGTTTCAGGAAGTCCAAGTCAGTGCCGCCGTCGATGACGAACACCCGGAGGGCGGCCAGCGCATGGACGGGTGGATTGACGTCGTCGAAGCTCCACTCATATGCCGGGAGCGCCCCGTTCGGATGCTGGAACCACTCCCGAAGGAGCACCAGCAGCTGGTATTTGGCGAACGCGGGATCCAGGTGGGCCCAGGTGACGGCGTGAAACGCCAGGTCCCAGGCCGCGAACCACGGGTACTCCCATGGGTCGGGCATGGCAAGCACGTCGAACGAGTCCAGGTGCCGCCACCCCGTGTTCCGGCCGTTACGATGCCCGGCCGGCGGGACCGGTTGGGCGGCGTCGCCGTCCAACCACCGGTTGACCCGATACGGGTACATTTGCTTGCTCCAGACGAGCCCCGCGCAGGACTGGCGCATCACCCGCATCGGCTCGGCGCCGATCTCAGCGGGGGCGATCGCCGCATAGAACTCGTCCGCTTCCCGCTCCCGGTCTGTCATGACGTCATCGAAGTAAGAGTCGAACCACCGGGTAGGGGGCGCGGTTTGGTCCGGGACCGGCCGGTGCAGCCGCAGTCGCAGCTCGACCCGCCCCCCGCCCGGCACAGTCACCTGATACCACCAGGCTGCCTTCGTACCCTGATGGTGCGGATTCACGGTGTCCGAGCCGGAGACCACGTGGTCGTTGATGCCGTCCTTCGGATAGGCGGTGACCGGAGGCGCCCCGAACAGTCGGGCCGTATTCGTCTCGTTGTCGCAGAACAACGCCGTCGGCCGCACTCCCTCCTTGGTGGGAGCGGCATCGAGCCGGTAGCCGGACAGCCGTGGGTGCTCGACCGCGACCCCGTCCCCGTCCAGGAACAACGACGGCGCCTCACCGCCCGAGACCCGCCACGTGTTGCGGAACCACATGGTAGGCAACACCGAAAGCGCTGCTTCCTCGGGAGAGTGGTTCTCGATGGTGATCCGGGCAAGTACCTCGGTCGGTGAGGCCTTCGCATACGCGACATCCACGGACCAGTACCGGCCGCCTTCGAAGACACCGGTATCCAGCAACTCGAACTCGGGTTCGTCCCGGGAACGACGGGCGTTCTCCTCGATAAGCTGCTGATAGGGAAACGCTGCCTGCGGGTAGTGATACCGCCACCGCAGCCATGCATGGCTGGGCAAAGCATCCGGGTACCACCAGTATTCCTTGACGTCCTCCCCGTGGTTGCCCTGCGGACCAGTCAGCCCGAACATCCGCTCCTTCAGGATCGGATCCGCCCCGTTCCACAGCGCCAACCCCAAGCACAGGTCATGGTGAACATCGGACAGCCCTGCCATGCCGTCCTCGTTCCAACGGAACGCACGGGACCGGGCATGATCATGCGGAAAATACTCCCACGCGTCACCACTGTCGCTGTAGTCCTCCCGAACCGTGCCCCAGGCCCGCTCCGACAGGTACGGCCCCCACTCGTACCAGGGATTTGCCGTGATCAGGTCATCCTCCGCCGCACCCGTGGCCTCGGCCAGCCGGGCATGTTCCGCGGTCACACCCCGAGGTTCCGCGGTCGGCGTCGTCGTGTCGTCGGTCATGGGGTCCTCCCAAGGAAGCGGTGCCGGCCGAACCTCTCAAGACATGCCCGGATGGCGGCCCACGACGTGGTCCACCGACCCTCTGCGACGTCATGCGCCGCGCCGGGTGTGCCCTCTGGCATGACGATAGCAGGCGGCGCACCGCCCTCGTTGCCCCGGAGCAACAATTCACCTGCCGTTCACGTCGTCCCGTCTGGTCCGCCGGGAGGGGACTGTTTCGATGGCGCCGGCCGCCGTAGGCTATGGGCATCCATCACACCGAGGAGGCACTCATGCGCACGGCACATCCCACAGTGCAGGCCGATCAGGTACGGCATCTTTCAGAGAACCTCATTTCTCAGCTCACGAAGGGGAGAGAATGGGCCACTCCCGGGGTCGAGGCGGCATTGCAAAAGGCGATCGCGGGGCTCGATACCGGGATTGAATCCGCGTCCCCGAGGATCCAGGCCGGTCTGCGGCGGCTCGCTGACGAGCTCGCCGGCGGAGTGGAAACTCTGGCTCCCCGTGTCCACGAGGGTCTGAAGCGGGTCGCACCTAATGTTGCCCCGGCACCCGCCCAGGCTAAATCGCGGCGGACAGCGTCCGGGAAAGCCTGGTTGATCGCCGGGGCGGTGGCTGTCGCGGTGACCGCGGGACTCGCGGCCTGGCACTTTTTTGGGCCGGCCGATGAGGAGCCGGTGCCATCCGTGAATGCGCAGCGTACCAGCGGCGCGAACCCCGACGCGGATGCCGGTCCCGCAGAGACCCGGACCTGAAGCAATCAGGACTCCGGTCGGGCCACGGCTGGCAAGGGGGCCGACGCTCAGTCCAGGGGCAGCGTTATCGTCACACAGGTTCCTGCGGCGGCGGATGAATCGATGATCACCTCTCCGCCAGCAAGGCCCACGGCCACGCGCATGAGGCGCAGTCCCATGCCCGTGTGCCGGCCAATCATGGCTGCCGGCACGTCGAAACCACCGCCGTCGTCGGTCACTTTCAGCTGAACGCCGTGGCTCATGCCGTGGGTGACGCAACCGAGCCGGACCGTCACCGTTGATGCTTGCGCGAATTTATAGACATTGCTGAGGAGCTCCTGCGCCGCCCGGTACAGAAGAGTTGCGGACTGTCGGTCTACTTCCATCCGGTGGCGCGGAGTCTCCAGATGCACCACGATGCCGCGTTTGCGGAGGGGAAGGGTCAGGCGGTCAATTGCGCCGGTTAGCCCAAGAGCATGGAAATCGACCGGGTGTGTATCAGTAAGGACGCCACGTACAGCGACGACGTCATCGCTTAGTAGTGATTTCATGTTCTTACTGTGCGCCCGCGTCGTTGGCATTTTCCGGAGCCGCGCCGAGGGCAGCGTGAGGTCCCGCAGTCGTCAGCTTTGTGTGCGGTGATTCATCCGGGTGACTGACGATTTGATGGAAGCTGAAATCCGATCCTCCATTGCGCGAACGCCGCCTACCGCCGCCGGACCCATCTGTTGCCTGGCCCGGTTCACCGCGTCGCGGACTTCGCGACGCACTACCCGTTCATTCTGGCTCGACGACTTTTCTCTCGTTTCCCTTGCTAGATCGAGCAGAGCGTGCGGAGCGTAGTGATTGACGCTCATGTCCGTGAGGAGGGGTAACTGCACTCGCAGATCCTGCTCGATGGCAGTGCGAAGGGGACCCAGTCGAAGCAATTGAGTGAGGAAATCCGGACTCAATACCGGCGACGGCGGCGCCTGGGGGCCAAGGCGTTCCCGTAGGTGGTCCTTCATTTTCATTGCTGTTCCATCGAACGTCAGCCACCATGCAAGGTAGCCCATGGGTGATGGTCCAATCGTCCGTCGATACTCGATGACGCCGACTGAGTTTTCAACGTCGTGGGCAACCAGGCGGGACCGCGTCCCTCGGTCGGCTCCGTAGTCACCTCGTTGACGCCTTCTCTCGTGAGTCTCATTCCATAGTTCCTGGACTACGCCCCTAAGTTCCATCGATGCGGCATCAGAGTACTCCAGGAGATTTTTGGTCTCGATAGAGAATTCGTCGGCAAGGTAGTCGCTGACGTCCTGCAACGGCTGTTCGCGTCCACAGATGTCCCTTTGCCAGTCCAAGAATTCATTCTCTGGCCGGCCCGAGAGCACGAAGGCCGAGTAGAGGAAGGGGACTCTTCCGGTCCAAGTCGTCGTTCTGTTGTGGCCATACGCAACGGCCAGGTTGAGGTGTCTTTCAACTTCTTCCACGACTCCTTCCGTTACGAATAGGAGCAACCCGGCGTCTACCGCTGCTCGCATCAGAACCGTAAAGTGGCGCTCCTCCGGATCGTCTACCAGGCTCTCTCCGATAAGCGGCAGGATCGCGGTGGTGTCCATCCATATGTCGCCTTCACTGAAGACGTTAAGCATGACTTTCTGGACGTCCGGGGTCTGTTTCAGGAACGCGAAAAGAGTGTATGCATCAGCCAGCCGCCGAAGATGGGACTGCGTTTGAGGCGAAGGTTGCTCCAATACATGCATAATGGCCGCGGCCGCGGCATCAGAACTGAGCCCGCTGATGCCGCCATTTGCTGTAATTCTGTCTGCTATGGCGACAGGGCTGAGTTGGAACGGTTCTCCTGTTTCCACGGCTTCGGCAAAAGACTCACCTCGTTCCAAAAGTGTTTCTTCCAACACCGTTCGTAGTTGCCGGGAAATCTCCGTCAACTGTGTTTCGTTCAGTGCCTTCGGTGCTTCGAGGGCTCGAACCGCCACAGTGAGTTTCGCATCCAGAACAGCTTCATCAAGAAGGAACGTGGCTGTCTGATCATTTATCCTCTTGGCCTCCTCAAAACTGAGATGGTAAGTGTCCTCAGATCCGGAAGCTGATTTGTGCTGTTTGACGGGCCCCTTCCGGGACAGGCGGTTCAATGCGCTCAGGGTCAGGGCATCGACCTGCCCTCGCTTCCCCACGGGCATGCGCAGGGCGACGCCGTCCTGGATTTCGCTCAGGCTGAGCCTGCTATCTGTGCTCGAATCGTGAAGCGCCGCCAAGACCAATGAATCGAAGCAGCTCTTGGTAAGACTCTGATCGGTTGCCTGATCCACGCCGTCGAGTGCCAAGTGCAGCACCGCGACCTTGCTCTCATCCGCGGTCAAGGTCGATATTCTGTCGATGACCCCTCGTTTGGACAGAAGCGGATCGACAAATCTCTTGGCCAGCTCTTCACTTGCCACTCGTCGTTGAGGATAGGACTCCTCACGCTCCACAAACCACGACCGGTCCCGGATATCTACGGTTATGTTCCGGTCACGGCGAGACTCTTCCCTGAGTTCATCAGCAGCCGGACCAATCACCTGGTTGGTCACGTAGATCATGGTACTGACCGAAGGGAGATTCCTCTTGAGCGTGTCCAACGTGCTCGCAATTTTCGTCTTCCAACTCGCAGTGACAGAGTACTGAAATGCGACTTTTGGCACACCGTCAACCGTGAATATTTCGGCGTCTCTGCCCTTGTCTCCGTTCGGTGCTGCCATCGTCCGCAGGGCGGGATATTCGACGGCTAAGAACTCCGACGCGAACTGTTCAAATACCTCCCAATCTCCAGGGCCAATACGTTCCAGGGCGAGGGACAATCGCGGGTTCGGCATGATCGAATCATAACCACCACAATCATTCCTTGAGCAGAGCGGCTGGGTTCGAAGACGACAACTCTTCCGCTCCGCGCTCCGCAATGAGCCGAGTCAGAATCCCCGTGGCGGTTTTGCGCTGCTTCCGCGGCGCCGTCGTGTCCTCGATGACTATTGCCTCTAACGCCGCCAGGCGCGTGGTGCTACCCGCTGGTTCGGCTACAGGAAGCCGCCGAAATAGATAATCCCTGCTTACGTAAACGCGCACCCCCGGTTGGCTGTTTTGGTCAAAACTTCCCCTCGGAATCACCTGTCACAGGCGTCGTTGACTTTCATGTCTCCTGCGAGGACGATGTCGAGTGTAAGTCGATGATGGGGGGAATAACTCCGAGTCTGACCTGCCGAGAATACGCATGTTTGTCGATTATTCCCGCGCTAGATTTTGACTCTGCAGTGGAATATCGCTATTCGCGAAGCTCATGCTTCTGCATCTGTTTAATCAACTCCGAATCTGGGGATCAACGGAGAGAAAAATGTCTAAAATTACTTTTAAGCCGGTTGCAGACGCACCCGGGGTTTTTATATCTGAACCTACAGAATCCTGCCAGGGATATCGATTTCGTGCAATGGTGCACGGTCAAACAGCACTATTAACAGCAGACGGAAAGACGCCGGATCTCGTGGTCTCAAGGACGAAGAACCCTGGGTTTGACGTACTTGCGTTCAGTCTGTCAGGCATATGGGACGCGGCCGAGGACCTGGCCAGCCGCGCTTGGGACAAAATTAGCGATGTTCTGACTGATGACGGCGGCGGCGGTGCTCGCATACCAGTGAGCTCGGACGAAGCCGAAATCGTCACGACGACCCGGGCACCGGCACCGTTTAGTCCGCAAATCTAGACGCTCCGATTCAGTCACGTTTGGACCTGAGAAAAAGGACCGGGTGCAGGCCGCTAGCCGTGGCCTGCACTTGGCCAAACTGGGACCTGGAAAATCACCCAGGCGCGGGCATCGCTGGCAAAGTACACGCAGAACCGCACGGTCCATCGCTTCGAAACCCAGCCGCCTCACCGAACCAATGACACCACGATGCCTTGACGTGACACCACTATGGTGTCACTATGGTGGCATGGAACTTGGACAGTACGTCAGCGACCTGCAGCGCCAGCTAGTGGATACCGCGGAGAACGGCACGGAGGACACTCGCGCCGTCGCGGAGCGGCTCGCCGCCGGACTGGATGCCGCGGTGCGGCTCGTGCTACTCGACGTCCTGTCGGCCGCGGCCGGCGAGATCACCCGCGACCTCGCACCCGGATCGGTTGACATGCGGCTGCGCGGACGCGACATCGAGTTCGTAGTTACCCCGCCGAACGCCGAGCCCGACAGTGACGAGCGGCCCGCCGCAACCGTCGACCTCGAGGACGCGAGCACCTCGCGCACCACGCTCCGCCTGCCGGATGCCCTCAAGGCGCGGGTGGACGAGGCGGCGGCGGCTGACGGCATGTCCGTCAACACCTGGCTGGTCCGTGCGATTGCGGCCGCTATCCAACCGAAGCAACGACGATCCACGCAGCGCACGCTGCGCACCGGCGACAACTTTGCGGGCTGGGCGCGCTAACCCGCTCAACCACCCACCTTCACCATTTCCCGGCCACGCGGACCCGCGGGGCCATATCAACACGCGTAGAGAAAGGGAGGCGTCAGTATGCCCACCTACAACACCCCCGGCCCAATCGACCTCGCCATCAACCTGCAGGTCGGCGCAATCGATGTCTTCGCCAGCGACCGCGCCGACACGGTGGTGACCGTGTTGCCGACGAACCCCGAGAAGGCGGTCGACCGCCGAGGCGCGGAGGAGACCAGGGTCGACGTCGATGGCCAGCGGCTCACCATCACGGGCCCGCGGCCCCGCCTCAGCTGGATCGGCCCATCCGAGTCGGTCGATGTGAAAGTCGAGCTGCCGACGGGGTCGCGGCTCGCCGCCGAGATCGCGGTCGGCGGCCTGCGTACCGTCGGCCGCCTCGGCGCCACCCGGATCAAGAGCTCGCTTGGCCCCGTGGATGTCGACACCACCGGCGACCTGTGGCTGCGCGCCTCGCACGGCAACGCGACCGTGGGCACCGCAGAAGGCGGGGTCGAGATCACGGCCGACCACGGTCAGATCCGGATCGGCACGGTCACCGGCGACGCGATCCTCAAGGCCTCGCATGGCACCATCCAGGTCGGGGATTCCGGCGGCGACCTCGACGCGAAGCTCTCCTACGGCGACCTCGAGATCCCAAGGGCACGCGGCTCCGTTACGGCGAAGACCGCTTACGGCAGCATCCAGCTGGGAGAGGTCTCAAGCGGTTCCATCCAAGTCGAAAGCGGCTTCGGCCAGGTCACCATCGGCGTGCGGCCCGGCGTTCCCGCCTGGCTCGACCTGTCCTCGAAGGCAGGGCACGTGCGCAACGAGCTCGACGGCGACGGCGCCCCCGACGCGTCGGAACAGACGGTCGAAATACGTGCACGCACGCAGCACGGCAACATCAGCATCCATCGCGCGCGGTGAATCCGGGCACCCAACAGAAGGGAACGACACTCATGAACACGCCAGCGATCGCAGTCCACGGGCTGCGGAAGTCCTACGGCGGAAAGGTGGTGCTCGACAACGTCGACCTCACCGTCAACGCCGGCACCGTCACCGCGCTGCTCGGCCCGAACGGCGCCGGGAAGACGACCACTGTGCACATCCTGTCCACGCTCGTGCGGCCCGACGGCGGCACAGCGTTCGTCAACGGATGCGACGTCGTGCGCGACCACGACGGCGTGCGCGCCGCGATCGGCCTCACCGGCCAGTTCTCCGCGGTGGACAAACTGCTCACCGGCGAGGAGAACCTCCTGCTGATGGCGCGGCTGCGCCACCTTGGGGCGAAGCGCTCGAAGACCCGGGTGGTCGAGCTGCTCGAGCAGTTCGACCTCGTCGACGCCGCCCGCAAGCCGCTCGCCACCTACTCCGGCGGGATGCAGCGCCGCCTCGACCTCGCGATGACCCTCGTCGCGACACCGAGCGTGATCTTCCTCGACGAGCCCACCACCGGCCTGGACCCGCGCAGCCGCCACACCATGTGGGACATCGTGCGCAGCCTCGTCGCGGACGGCACCACCGTCCTACTCACCACCCAGTACCTCGACGAAGCGGACGAACTCGCGGACCGCATTGCGGTGCTCGACGGCGGCCGCATCGTCGCCGAGGGGACGCCGGACGAGCTCAAGCGCCTGGTGCCCGGCGGGCACATCCGGCTCCGGTTCGCGGATGCCGCGGCGCTCGACACCGCCTCCCGCCTGCTTGACGAGTCCGATCGCGACGACGCCGGGCTCGCGCTCACCGTGCCGAGCGACGGCGGGGTCGGCGCGCTGCGCACCGTGCTGGACCGCCTCGATGCGGCCGACGTCGAGGTCGACGACCTCAGCATCCACACCCCGGACCTCGATGACGTGTTCTTCGCGCTCACCGGCCGGGCCGACCTGAAGGGAACAGCATCATGACCACCATCACCGCCCAGCGCAAGACGGCCCCGGGCACCAGCCGACAATCGCACGTCGTCGCCGACTCGATCACGATGCTGCACCGCAACCTGCTGCACATGGTGCGCTACCCGGGCCTGTCGGTGTTCACCATCGTGGGGCCGGTCGTGATCCTGCTGTTCTTCGTGTTCGTGTTCGGCGGCACACTCGGTGCCGGCCTGCCCGGGGCGGATCCGGCCGGCGGGCGGGAAGCGTACGTCGCGTACATCATGCCGGGCATCCTGCTGCTGACCATCGCGGGCAGCGCCGGCGGCACCGCGACGACGGTCGCGATGGACATGACCGAGGGCATCACGGCGCGGTTCCGCACGATGGCGATCTCGCGGGCTGCGGTGCTCGCCGGGCACGTGCTCGGCAACACCATCCAGGCGATCATCGCCGTCGCGCTCGTGCTCGGCGTCGGACTGCTGATCGGCTTCCGCCCGACGGCCGGAGCGGTCGAGTGGTTCGCCGCCGCCGGTCTGCTGGTGCTGATCGCGTACGCGATCAGCTGGCTCGGCGTCGCCATGGGCATGCAGGCGAAGTCGGTCGAGACAGCCAGCAATTGGCCCCTCGTGCTGACCTTCCTGCCGTTCCTCAGCAGCGGTTTCGTGCCGACCGAGTCGATGCCGGAGTGGCTGCAGTGGTTCGCGCAGTACCAGCCGTTCACGCCGTTCATCGAGGCCATCCGCGGGCTGCTGCTCGGCACCCCGCTCGGTTGGAGCCCGGCGCTCGCGGTCGGATGGTGCGTGGTGATCGTGGTCGCCGGGTACGCCTGGTCGATGGCGATCTACGAGCGGAAGTCGGTGCGCTGAGCCCAGGTCCCACCGGATTACAGCCGGCGGCCGCGAGTCCATCGCGGCCGCCGGTTCTGTTCACACGTGGAGGCCGGCAGCTTGTTGCGGCGTCAAGGGAGCTGATGGAAGCTATGCCTTTGTGGTCTGATGCTTTGCCCGTTCGTCGAGAACGGCAGTGGCCATGACTAGGCGCCCGGGTAGCGGAACCAATGCCTCACGGAGCCAGAGCGCGTCCATGTAGGCATGGAACCGGTCTGGATTGACATGTAGTTCCTCGGCTACGGCCAACACCTGATTGTGAGCCGTAAGGTAACGTGCCGACGACATGCGGTTCCGTCGCCGGTGCAGCTCCAAGCGCACGTCCATATTGGCCAGATCGAGGGCCGCCTCGGCTTGGGCTCCTTTGTCAAGATCCAGCAATCCGAGCGGGGACCGGCCGTCGACTGCGATGATCTGCTTGCCGTGCAGGTCTCCATGGGACCACACCAGCGGATCCGGGGCCGACCGAAGCAAATTCGTCGTCACATCCTCTGCCGCGGCCCGCAGGGCACTTCCTTGAGGCGACATTTCCGGCACGCTTTCGAAGTGGCGCAGCCAGCGGTTCACGGATCGCCACAGATCCGCTGCTTTCACCTCTGCTGAGCGGAGCGGCAGGCTGTTCAGAACGCTGCGTGCGGCGCTGCCGTGCGGGGCGCTCAGCTGAGCGACCCACGAGCGCGACCATTTCTCCCATGCCCACGCGAACGATTCGTCGCTGGCCGTGGAGTCGTTCTCGCCCAGCTCGTTCAGGGTCGGTCCCGGGACGGTGCTGAAAACGATGACATCCTCGGAGCTGCGAAGGATCCTGGGGGTCGTGAAGGTACCGGCGGCGTCCAGGAGAATGTCCACGTGTGCGCAGCGTTCGGCGGATGCGATGGCCTGCCCTGGCCGGAAGATCTTGATGTAACGGCCCTCCGCCCGGACTACCGCCCGTCTGTGGGGCCGATACGCAATGAGTTCGCCTTGCTGCGCTTCTGCCCGCAATGCGGGCAGTTCAGGATCGTCCAGCGGCACGAGTTCAAAGCGCCCGTGGCGCAGATAGGCTCCACGGAGGGCGGGGGTCCGGCCCTGGCTGAGGACCTCCAGCACGTAGTCGCCTGGTCTCTTATCGAACCAGGCCCGGCAGACGCACCAGGTTGTGCCTGTAGCTTCGTCGGCGTATTGCGGGGCGGGCAGGTACCAACTCATGGGATCAGCTCCAGCGGTGGAAGTGCCACTTGAGATTGTCAGCTTGAACTAAGACCATGAAGTCCAGATGAAGGGCGCATTAAGGAACCCTCATGTAGGGCCGCCGTCGGGTCGCCCTGGCCGCGCCGCAGCCCTGCCCGACCTCGCGGCCCTCGCCGCTGCGACGTTTGCGCTGGTCCGGCCTTGTGGAATCTCCTCAGAGTCGATCGCGGACCTCGCTGCGGTGCACCTCAGCAATGTCTTACGTGCGGCCGGCTGATACCGGCGGGTCACTGGGGACGAAGGCGGGAATCGTCAGCCTCCCATTCATCTCGGGTGATCGCGTACTCGACGTAGCCGTGCTCTTCTCCCGGAACGGACCCCGGCCAGTCGCCGACGAAAGCCCGCACGAGGCGCATCCCGGATTTCTCCATCACCCTTCGGGAGGCCGTGTTGGCTGCCATGGCCGAGGCTACAACCCGTTGCACCCTGAACTCGGTGAAGCCTTTAGCGATCAGCGCCCGCGATCCCTCTGTCGCGTGGCCCTTTCCCCAGGCCGCGCGGCGCAGCCGGTAGCCCAGTTCCGGCTGATCTTGTGGATCGTCGGGGCTTGGCCGGAAGTGGAACCAGCCAAGGAATTCCCCGGTCGTCTTCTCGAGCGCGGCCCAGAACCCGTAGCCGGGAAAGCGCCGGTAGTAGTCGAGGAAGGCCGGGAGGAAGTCGCCTTCTATTTCGCCCCGGGAGGTGGGGATACCGCCGGTGATGTACCGCATCACGCCCGGATCGCTGTCCAGTTCCACGAGTAGCTCCGCATCGTCGGCGGTGAACTGCCGGAGCAGAAGGCGTTCAGTCTCCAGGAAGGTGAGCATGCAGACATTCTCGCACCGTGGGGAAGACCCGCCACACCGGTCGGGGCGGTCGGGGCAGTTCTTCTCTGGGACATCACCACCGATACCGGGAACTACACCGTCTGGGATTCCTGGCAGTGCGGTCAAGAGCCTTCTAGCGCCACCGGTAGGATTCCAACGTGCGCAGCAGAGGGGCGCGGCTGTTCTTCAGCAGGTCGACCGGGCGGGAGCCGGCAAGGTCCCGGGACGGAGTGACCATCCAGACCGTGAAGTAGTTGTGCGGGATCTGCAGCTCCAGCGCACGCTGAAAGAGCTCAACGACCGGCGGGCGGAGTTGTCCACCGGGGAGGAACTGGAATCCGGGGCAGAAGGTGCCGTCGTCGATGAAGACCCGGACCAGCTGCTGCATCACCGGCTCCGGGTCTTCCATGAGCTCGGAGAGGCGGCGGCGGACCTGGTCCAGGGCCGGCAGCGTGAATTCTTTTCTGATCCCCTCCCATGTTTGATCGCTGATTCGTTGACAGTTAGTTGGCACTGTTGCCTAGCTGCCGTCACTGACGTGTTCCAGGAACCACCCGGGGGAGGGCTGTTCACGGCGCAGAGTGACGGTCCGCAGCGGGGAGTTGGAGCCGAGGCGGACCTGCACGCGCCAGTATTCGACGCTGACCAGGCCGCCGCTGCCCACGGCGGCAGTGCGCCCGGTGTCCTGCCGGGAGTCGCTTTCGAACCAGTGCTGGGACTCCGTGCCGGGATCGACAACCCAGATCCGTCCGTCGTGCCGGATGGCAAGGGGTTTGCCCGCCGGGTCGGTGCGGACCTGCAGGTCGTGGGTCTGGGTGGGGGCAACGGGCGCGAGGGTCATGGGTGTTCTTTCGTGGTGCGGCGGTGCGGGCGTGTGTTGGGTTTAGGCGGCTTTGACGAGGGGGAGTTCGTCCCAGTGGGTGGTGTAGCGGGGGGAGAGCATGTCCCGCTTCATGGTCCAGTCCGGCCCGCCCCGGATGCCGGCGTGGCCCAGGCCGATGGAGCCGCGCCCATACCGGCGGGTCACATCTTCCATGAGGGCTCCGACGCGGCGTTCCTCGTGCGGGTTTTCGAACAGGGCCAGGGGTGCCTGGTTGCCGGTGGGCCGCAGATCGGTGACCATGATGCCGGCCCTGGCGTACCTGATGCCCTCGTTGATGTGGGGGAGGAGTGCGTGGGCAGCCCCTGTGAGCAGGACCGGGTCCGCGGTGGGCATCGGCAGCGGCACGCAGACCGAGGGGTAGGAGGTGTCTTTCGGGTTGAAGTGTGAGGTGCCGGCGAACGCGGTGAGGACCTTGGCCTGCAGTCCGTGTTTGGCCAGCCGCGCTGAGGCCTGTTGGCCGTAAACGCTCAGGACCTGCCGCATCCCTGCCGCGGTGGTGATGGGGGTGGCGAAGGAGCGGGAGAAGATGAGCTGGTCCCGCCCGATCCGTTCTTCCTCCATTGGGATGCACGGGGTTCCCTGCAGTTCAAGGACGGTGCGCATCATGACCACGGAGAATCGGTCCCGGATCATGACCGGATCGGCCCGGGACAGATCCAGGATGGACTGGATGCCGAGGCCGTTGAGGCGTTTGGTCAGCCGCGTGGCGACACCCCAGATCTCAATCACGGACAGGCGGCGCATCAGTGATTCCCTGTCTGCGGCGGCCACGGAGTCCCAGTGGCAGACGCCGGCGAAGGCCGGGTTGTTCTTGGCCCATTTGTTGGCCAGTTTCGCCAGGGTCTTGGTCCCGGCGATCCCGACGCAGACCGGTACCCCGACGTTGCGGCGCACGGCGGTCTTCATGGTCCGGCCGAGAGCCAGGAGTTCCTCCGGGGTGCCTTTGACGCCGAGGAAGGCCTCGTCGATGCTGTAGACCTCCAGCCAGGCCGAGTAGCGGCCGAGCAGTTCCATCACGCGGGCGCTGATGTCGCCGTAGAGCTCGTAGTTGCTGGAGAGGGCAACGAGTCCCCACTCCTTGGCCCGCGGGGCGAGTTTGAACCATGGCTCGCCCAGGGGGATGCCGAGGGCCTTGGCTTCCGGGGACCGGGTGACGGCGCAGCCGTCGTTGTTGGAGAGGACGACGACGGGCCGGCCCTCCAGGGACGGGTCGAACGCCCGCTCGGCCGACGCATAGAAGCAGTTCACATCCACGTGCGCGATCTGCGGCATCCGCCGCATCGTGGCCGGTTTAGACATGGCTGGCCTCAGACATGGTGCAGGCACCGGGTCGCGACGCCCCAGATGACCAGATCCGAGACCGACGGGACCCGGATATCCGGGTACGCCGGGTTCTCCGCCTGCAGCACGACGCCGGTGGCCGTGATCCGCAGCCGCTTGATGGTCAGCTCCCCGTCCAGGACAGCGATGACCACGGACCCGTCTTTGGGTTCCAGGGCCCGGTTCACGATCAGTTCATCGCCGTCGCTGATGCCGGCGCCCTCCATCGAGTCCCCGGACACCCGCACGACGTACGTGCTGGTGATGTCCTTGATCAGGTGCTCGTTCAGGTCAATCCGGCCATCAAAGTAGTCCTGCGCCGGCGACGGATACCCGGCCGCAACAGGGACCGGAGAGATCAGCACCGACAACAACGACATGCCCGCATCTATCACACGGGGACCGACAACAACGCCCACAACACACCTTTATTCGAATATATGTTCGATACATTCAGTGTAGCCGGACGGGCCGACAAAAGACCGATCGACTGTTCTGGCCGGCTTATTGAGGTGCCGAATCGAAGAGGCATTTCTACTATCGTTGGTCCCAGCACATCTGACCTGGAGGGCGCATGCCGTACATCGCTGACTTCGAGAGCGTTTCTACTGTCGGCTTGGAATGCTCTCCGGTCGCCGAGGCGCTGGCCGGGTTGCGCGCCAACGGGCGCTATCCGCGGCTCCTACTTCGTGATTAAGGGTGAGTACTGACCAGTTGACGTTCCGTGCCGGCGTCGGGCTCAGGCCGGCATCGCCGTGCTTGTCGGCTTGGAGAGGTGGGGATTGTGATCGTTGATGTGATCGTTGCCGGAGGCGGTCCGACTGGGATGATGCTGGCCGGTGAGCTGACGCTGGCGGGGGTGGATGCGGCCATTGTGGAGCGCCGCTCGACGCCGGAGCTGGTGGGCTCGCGTGCGGGCGGGTTCCACTCGCGGACGATCGAAATCCTCGATCAGCGCGGGATTGCCGACCGGTTCCTCGCCGAGGGCAAGCCCGTCCAGGCGGCGTTCTTCGGGAAAACAACCCTGGACGTGAGCGACTTTCCTACACGGCACCCTTACACGCTCGGCCTGTGGCAGAACCATATTGAGCGGATCCTGGCTGGCTGGATCGAGGAGCTGGGTGTGCCGGTCCAACGGGGGCTCGAGGTCGCCGGCTTTACCCAGGACGACAGCGGGGTCGACGTGCATCTCGCCGACGGCGGGCCGATGCGCGCGCTGTACCTGGTGGGTGCCGACGGCGGGCGAAGTGCTGTCCGCAAGGCAGCCGGCATCGAGTTCCCCGGCTGGGATGCGACGAGGAGCAGCCTGATCGCCGAAGTGGAGGTGACAGAGGAGACGCCGGCAGGCATCCGCATCGACGAGGTGGGGATCCACGGGCTGCACCTGATGGAGGACGGACGAACCACGCGGGTGGTGGTGACCGAGAAGCAGCTTGGACCGGCTGCCGAGCCCACCCTGGCTGACCTCCGCAAGGCGCTGACCGAGGTCTATGACACGGATTTCGGGGTGCACACTCCGACGTGGATCTCGCGGTTCACCGACGCCACGCGGCAGGCCGCGGCCTACCGCAGCGGCCGCGTGCTGCTGGCCGGGGATGCCGCGCACATCCATGCTCCTTCGGGCGGGCAGGGGATCGGGCTCGGC
>NZ_CAKKMF010000001.1 GCF_918697925.1 Arthrobacter sp. Bi26 | reverse complement strand
CTGCCCAAGACCCGGTCCGGGAAGATCATGCGCCGCCTGCTCAAGGACGTCGCGGAAGGCCGCGAGGTCGGCGACGCGACCACCCTGGCGGACAACACAGTCATGGCCCAGATCGCCCAATCCCTGAAGAAATAAGCGCGCAACGCCGCGCACGCCCGACGAAGGCGCCGCCCACTTTTGGTGGGCGGCGCCGTCGTCGTCGTACGTGCTAGCGTCCGCTTGCGGCGGAGGCTTTGACGGGATGTTCCAGGCTGCGCATCACCCCGTCCGTGACGTCGTCGATCCCGCCCATGCCGTCAACCTTGGCCAGTATGCCGCGCTCGGCATACTTCGCCACCACAGCTTCCGTCTGCCCGTGGTACAGGTCCAGCCGGTGGCGGATCACGGCCTCGTTGTCGTCGCTCCGCCCGGTTTCCTTGGCACGGTGCAGGAGGCGGGAGACCAGTTCCTCGTCGTCGGCAGTCAACTGCAAGACGACGTCAAGAACCTGGTCGCCGGACGCCAGAATGTCGTCCAGCTCGTCAACCTGGCACGTGGTGCGCGGGTAGCCGTCCAGGAGGAAGCCTGACGTGGCGTCTTCCTGCAGCAGTCTGTCCCGCACCATCTTGTTGGTCACGCTGTCCGGGACGAAGTCGCCGTTGTCGATGTACTTCTTTGCTTCCAGCCCCAGCGGTGTTCCGCCTTTGACGTTGGCTCGGAAGATGTCGCCGGTGGAGATCGCAACGACGTCGAGGCGCTCGGAAATCCGTTGCGCCTGGGTGCCTTTGCCGGATCCGGGCGGGCCAATAATCAACATTCTCGTCATTTGTGTGTCCTTCGTGGTGCCGTCGTTGAAAGGGTGCGTCAAGGACCCGCCGCTGTGGCGGCGGGCCCTTGATCGGCTTTAGAAGAAGCCGAGCTTGTTTTCTGAGTGGCTGACCAGCAGGTTCTTGGTCTGCTGGTAGTGGTCCAGCATCATCGAGTGGTTTTCCCGTCCGATGCCGGAGGACTTGTACCCGCCGAACGCGGCCCCGGCCGGGTAGGCGTGGTAGTTGTTGACCCACACGCGGCCGGCCTGGATTTCCCGCCCGGCGCGGTAGGCGACGTTGCCGTTGCGGGACCAGACGCCGGCACCGAGGCCGTACAGGGTGTCGTTGGCGATGCTGATGGCGTCGTTGTAGTCGCTGAACCGCGCCACTGAGACGACAGGACCGAAGATTTCCTCCTGGAAGATCCGCATCTTGTTGTTGCCCTCGAAGATGGTCGGCTGGACGTAGAAGCCACCGGCCAAGTCTCCGTCGAGCTCCGTCTGGTTCCCGCCGGCGAGGATGTTGGCGCCTTCCTGGAGCCCGATGTCGATGTAGGAGAGGATCTTCTCCATCTGGCCTACGGACGCCTGAGCCCCGATCTGGGTTGTGGTGTCCAGCGGGTTGCCCTGGATGATCTGCTGCGTCCGGGCCACGGCGTCGGCCATGAAGGAATCGTAAATGCCGTCCTGGACGAGGGCGCGTGATGGGCTGCTGCAGACTTCGCCCTGGTTGAAGGCATACAGAGTGAAGCCCTCCAATGCCTTGTCGTAGAAGGCATCGTTGGTGTCGGCGACGTCGTTGAAGAAGATGTTGGGGCTCTTGCCGCCGAGCTCGAGGGTGACCGGGATCAGGTTTGCGCTGGCGTACTGGCTGATCAGTCGTCCGGTGGAGGTTTCGCCGGTGAAGGCGATCTTGCGGATACGCGGGCTGGAGGCCAGCGGCTTGCCGACCTCCGAGCCGAAGCCGTTGACGATGTTCAGCAGGCCGGCGGGCAGCAGGTCCGCGATGAGTTCGGCCAGCACCAGGATGGAGGCCGGGGTGTTGGACGCGGGCTTGAGGACGACGGCGTTGCCCGCGGCGAGGGCCGGAGCCATTTTCCAGACCGCCATGAGAATGGGGAAGTTCCAGGGAATGATCTGGCCCACGACGCCGAGCGGCTCGTGGAAGTGGTAGGCGGTGGTGTCGTCGTCGAGCTGGGACAGTCTGCCCTCCTGGGCCCGGATGGCGGAGGCGAAGTAGCGGAAGTGATCCGCCGCGAGCGGGATGTCCGCGTTGAGGGTTTCGCGGATCGGCTTGCCGTTATCCCAGGATTCGGCGACGGCGAGCATCTCGGTGTTCGCATCGATGCGGTCGGCGATCTTGTTCAGGACGGCCGCGCGCTCGGTAGCCGAGGCCTTGCCCCACGACGGAGCGGCTCTATGGGCGGCATCAAGCGCCAACTCAACGTCCGCGGCTGCGCCTCGGGCAACCTCAGTGAATTGCTTGCCGTTCACCGGGGAGACGTTCTCGATGTACTGGCCGGTGGTAGGAACCACCCATTCGCCGCCGATCCAGTTCTCGTAGCGGTCCTTGAACTGGACCTTGGATCCTTCTTGGCCTGGCTGGACATAAACAGTCATGGTTACTCCTCATGGAAAACAGACGTCTTCGTCCTGGCCGCAATCCTAGAACTTCATAGGTTGCGGCCACGCTGCAGCGGGGGCTGTCAGCTGCTCCTTGGCCCTCCGCTGAGCGGCATCTGCCGGCCATCGATAAGCTCGCTGTGTCGGCACGCGTTGGCGCCCATGCATCAGAGGAGGGGACCGTGATTCTGTTTCTGACGATTGTGAGCGGCCTGGCCTGGACCGTGGTCTACGTCGATGCCATCCGGATCGGCTTCAGGGACAGGAGCTACGCGATCCCGGCCGCCGCGCTGGCGCTGAATTTCTCTTGGGAGGCCATTTACGCCGCCCGCTCCATCGCGACCGGAATTACCGCGCAGGGTGTCTTCAACATCGCGTGGGGACTCGCCGACGTCGTGATTGTGTACACCTTCCTGAAGTTCGGCCGCTCCGAGCTTCCGGCTTGGGTGACCCGGCGGCTCTTCATCGGTTGGGCGCTCCTGCTGGGCGTCACGTCCTTCGCCGTGCAGCTGCTGTTCGTCGCCGAGTTCGGCTGGGACCACGCGGCCCGCTATGCGGCCTTCCTGCAGAACCTGCTGATGTCCGGGCTGTTCATCGCGATGTTCGCCGCCCGCGGCGGCACCCGGGGGCAGACCCTGCTGATCGCAGTGGCCAAGTGGATCGGCACGCTGGCTCCCACGGTGGCGTTCGGCTGGCTGGGGAACTCGGCGCTGATCCTGGGCCTCGGCCTGTTGTGCAGCGTCTTTGATCTGGCGTACATCGGGCTTGTCTGGCGGGCCCGGCGCCCCGTGCTCCAGGCCGGGCCACAGCTGTCCAGGCGGTGACCTTCGGCCCTTTTCCGGCGCAACCGGGACCTGCCAGAGTGGCGGTTATGGCCATGGACGCTGTCGTCAAAACCGTGCACGGCACGCTGCGCGGTGCGGAGGCCGACGGCGTCCGCACCTTCCTGGGCGTCCCCTTCGCGGCACCGCCGACCGGGGCGAACAGGCTCCTCCCGCCGCAGCCGGTGGAGCCGTGGACCGGCGTCCGGGACGCCACGGGCTACGGGGATTCGCCTCCCCAGGTTGCTCCGCCCGTCAGCGCGGGTTTCGACTGGGACACCGGCCTCAGCGGAGGCGACTGCCTGAACCTGAACATCTGGACTGCCAGTGCCGGCGCGGCCGGGCTGCCCGTGATGGTTTGGATCCAGGGCGGCGCGTTCGAATTCGGATCAACGGCGGCCTATGACGGCCGGAACTTCGCCCGCGACGGAGTCGTGTGCGTCGTGATCAACTGGCGCGTGGGCGCCGACGGGTTCCTTTACCTCGACGATGGGCACGCCAACGTGGGCCTGCTCGATCAGATTGCGGCCCTTGAGTGGGTTCGGGACAACATCGCGGACTTCGGCGGCGACCCCGGAAACGTAACTGTCTTTGGCGAGTCGGCAGGAGCGATGAGCATCGGCGTCCTTCTCTCCATTCCCCGGGCCGAGGGCCTGTTCCAGCGGGCCATCCTGCAGAGCGGGGCAGCCCACCATGTGCTCCCCTCCCCGGCCGCCGAACGGATCGGACGGTCCCTCGCCGAGAAACTCGGGGTTCCGCAGACCCGCGAGGCCATTGCCGCCGTCCCAGTCAAACGGCTCCTGACGGCGCAGAGGGAGCTCAAGGCTGAACTGCTGGCGCACCCGGACCCCGAGCATTGGGGCCACGACGTGGTGGCAAGCCTGATGCCGTGGCAGCCGGTGATCGACGGAGACGTCATTCCGCGCCGTCCGATCGACCGGATCGCTGCCGGGGCCGGCGCGCACGTCGACATAATCGTAGGAACGAACACCGAGGACTGGAAACTCTTCCTGGCCATCACCGGCGTGCTCGCCAGGGTTACGGAAGAGAGCCTGGGCGGAGCGGACAACATTGAAGGGTTCCCCCCGCCCGCCGCCTACGGTCTCCCGGTCCAGGCTGCGCTTGAGGCGTATCGCGCCCATTACCCCGGCGCCGCCCCCGGCGAACTTCTGGCCGCGGTGCAGACTGACTGGTGGGTACGGATCCCGGCGATCCGCCTGGCCGAGGCTCACGCGAACGCGGCGCGCGCCGGCGCGGGAACTTACATGTACGAGTTCGCCTGGGCCGCGCCGCGCCTCGGCGCGGTCCATGCCGTGGAGGTGCCGTTTGTTTTTGACACCCTGGACACACACGCCCGGCTGTTCGGGCCGCTCCTGGGCGAGAATCCCCCGCAGGAACTGGCCGATGCCATGCACGCCGCCTGGGTGTCCTTCGCCACCACCGGCGACCCCGGTTGGCCGGAATACGAACCCGCCAGCAGGGTCACTATGCGTTTCGACGTTGCTCAGGGCGTGGTGAATGACCCCCGGTCCTGGGAACGCGCCCTCTGGGACGGCATCCGCTAGCCGGCCGCGCCCGTGTGCCCGGCCTCGCCTGTGACTGCTGCCGGGCCGTCGTAGGAGAGGTTTTCGTAGTCGGTGTCGTCCGCCTCGTCGAGCATGTCGTCGAGTTCCTTCAGCAGCCACGGATTGATTCGGGCCAGGATTTTCCGGGTTTCCTCGACAGGGACGGCGGCGTAGAGCACCGGCCGGGCGTCGTCGTAGCGGGTGACCGGGGGCTTGTCCGGCCACTTTTCGGCCAGCGCCTTGACCCGTTCGGGCAGCGAATTGTGCGCGTTGTCGGCAATCTTCACCAGCGTGGCGTCGTGGTCCTCGGCGATGTACCGGATGCCGGCCTGGTAGTCGTCCGGGTTCTCATGCAGGCGCTTCGTGACCCGTTCGATGATGTCCACGGCGCGCTCGGAGACACCCATGTCCAGCAGTGCCTGCCGTGTCACAGGGGTGTCCTCGGCGATGTCGTGGAGGTAACCGGCGATCCGGATGTCGTCGTCGAAGTCCGCCAGGGCATCCCCGACGGCGAGCACATGATCCCGATAGGGCCGCTTGAGCTTGTCCTTCTGCCGGTTGTGGGCCACCTCGGCCAGGACCTTGGCTGTCTCGACAGTGAAGCGGGGCTGGGGGTGTGCGGGCTCGGTCATGAATCCAGCCTACGCGCCGCGGCTGTCCGTCCGGGCCCCGATGCCGGTTCCCGGACGTGTTCCCGGATGCGCTCCCGGCATGCCGGGCCACACCCAGGGTTCGCGTGGCAGGGCGGCCGGGTCGAAGACGGCCAGCGCATGTTCCAGTGGGCCGGGCGGGAGGCCGACGGATGCCAGCAGCGTGTCCCGGACCTGGTCCGCGGTCACGCCGGCCAGCGCGAGGTCGGCGAGGGTGACGGCGCCGTCGCGCTTGGCCAGCCGGGCGCCGTCGGCGTTCAGTACCAGCGGCACGTGCGCATATTCCGGAACAGGCATATTCAAAAGCGACGCCAAATACGCCTGCCGCGGCGTGGACGGCAGCAGATCGTCGCCGCGGACCACCTGGTCGATGCCCTGGGCGGCATCGTCCACCACCACGGCCAGGTTGTAGGCGGTCACGCCGTCGTTACGCCGGAGCACGAAATCGTCAACCACCCCCGTGTAATTGCCGTGGAGCATGTCCCGCACAGTCACCTCAGCGACGGCGGAACGGAGCCGGACAGCCGGCGGCCGGGCGGCCCGTTTGGCCTCCCGTTCGGCGCCGGTGAGGTTCCGGCACGTCCCCGGGTAGGCGCCCAGCGGAGCGTGCGGCGCGGACGGTGCTTCCTGGATTTCGCGGCGGGTGCAAAAGCACTCGTAGGTCAGACCGGCCGCCGTCAGCTGCGCGATCGCCTCGGCATACAGGTGCTCGCGGTCCGTCTGGCGCACAACGCCGCCGTCCCAGCTCACGCCGACCGCCGCAAGGTCGCGGAGCTGCTCGGCCTCGGCGCCGGCCCGGGCACGGTCCAGGTCCTCCACGCGCATCAGGAACCGCCGCCCCGAGGACCGGGCGAAGAGCCACGCCAGGATGGCCGTCCGGAGGTTGCCCACGTGCAGTTCGCCGGAGGGACTGGGGGCGAAGCGGCCAGCTGAGGTCATGGGACAAGCCTATGCGGAACAGCACAAGAGCCCCTCAGCTACCGATGACTTCGGGAAATCCGACGTCGGTGGCTCAGGGGCTCTTGCCGCGTGGTGGTGCGTTGTGCGGAGTGACGATGCGTGAACAAGAGTCAGTCAGCGGCGGGTTCCTTGCGGGAGCCTCATCCGGGGTCCGGGTGGTGTGCCGGGGTGTCCGTAGCCTTCGGGATCGTGGCGGTGGTCTCGTTCCCTTTGTTGTCACCATTTGAGCAGAAGCCCTACAGTTGGTGCAACGGACCGGCGCCGGAGTAGCCAATCTGATCAACTGCGCCCGGGACAGTGAACAGGAAGTGGTCATTTTGCAGGAACTCGACGCGACGGACCGGCGGATCCTCGCCGCGCTGGACGACGATCCCCGCGTGCCGGTCATGGTGCTGGCGCAGAAGCTGGGCTTGGCCCGCGGAACGGTCCAGTCCCGCCTGGAGCGGATGTCGGCGTCGGGCGCGCTCCGTCCGAACAGCAGCCGGGTGCTGCCGTCCGCCCTGGGCCGGGGCGTGGCGGCCGCGGTGAGCGCGGAACTGGATCAGAGCCACCTCAACGAGGCGATCGCTGCCCTGCGCAATATCCCGGAAGTGCTCGAATGCCACGCCCCGGCCGGCGACACCGATCTCCTGATCCGGGTGGTGGCCAAGAGCCCGGACGATCTCTACCGCGTGTCCGAGGAAATCCGGTTGTGCCCCGGGATCGTCCGGACCTCAACGAGCATGTTCCTGCGCGAGGTTATTCCCTACCGGACCACGGGACTACTCGGCGCCTGAACGCCTCGTCGGGGCCGGCGCCCCCGGCCTACCAGTCTTGGTTTAGACCGGCGGCCCGGCGTTGGCCTTCAGGTTCTTCATGACCAGCGTTGACGTCAGGCGTTCGACGCCGGGCAGTGAGGTCAGTTCGCTGTCGTAGAAACGCTGGTAAGACGGGAGGTCCTCCGCTATGACCTTGAGCAGGTAGTCCGGTGATCCGAAGAGCCGCTGGGCCTCCACGATGTTGGGATTGTCGGCCACCCGGTTCTCGAAGATCTCCATCGTGGAACGGTCCACCTGCCGCAGGGTCACGAACACGATCGCCTCGAAGCCGAGCCCCACGGCGGCCGGATCAATGTCCGCCCGGTAGCCCCGGATGATCCCGGAGGCCTCCAGATCCCGCAGCCGGCGATGGCACGGCGCCACGGTCAGCCCGACCTTGGCCGCCAGGGCCGTGGCAGTCATTCGGCCATCCGATTGGAGGTAACGCAAAATACTTCTGTCAATGTTGTCAATCACGCAATTATCTTACCCAAGAGCCGCGATTCTTCAGTAAATACGCGAACACTTCCGGGCCAAAATTGCCTAGAGTTTTCCTTGTACCCGCTACGAGGTGCCGCACCCCTGGAGCCCGCCATGAACCCCCAGCTTTTCCTCGCCTTCCTGGTTGTCGCCGTCGCACTGGCATGCACCCCCGGCGTCGACTGGGCCTATTCGATCGCGGCCGGGCTCAGGCAGCGCAGCTTCGCGCCCGCCGTCGCCGGGCTCTGCGGCGGCTACGCCGTCCACACGGCGCTCCTGGTGCTGGGACTGGCGGCATTGCTGGCCGGGATGCCCGGCGTGCTCGGCTGGCTGACGGCCGCGGGCGCCCTCTACCTGCTCTGGCTGGGCTTCAGCACCCTACGGTCCTGGCGTGGCGCCAGCTTCAGCACCGGCACGGCTGCCTCCGGTGCGGCCGCGCCGGCGAGCCAGTTCCGGATCTTCCTCCAGGGCATGGGCATCAGCGGGATCAATCCCAAGGGCCTGTTGTTCTTCGTGGCCTTGGTGCCGCAGTTCGTCAGCCCTGACGCCGCGTTGCCGGTTCCGGTCCAGTCGGGGCTTCTCGGGCTGACTTTCGTCCTGCTCGTGGGCGTCATCTACAGCTGCGTGGCACTCCTGGCGCGGAAATTGCTGCAGGCCAGGCCGGGCGCAGCACGCCAGGTGACGCTGGCCAGCGGAATCATCATGCTGATCCTGGGCGCCCTGCTGCTCGGCGAACAGATCGTGCCCGCCGTCAGCGCAGCCATGAACCGAGCGTGACGGCAGGAATCCCGGCTACTTGCGCTGCATGTACCACTCGGTGAAGGACGACGCGCGGCCGTCCGCGGTCAACTGGATGACCCACAGGTTGTCGTAGCTTCGGCTGTTGCCCCGGTAGGTTGTCAGGCCCTGCACGAACGCCCGGCCGCCGTCGACCCCCAGCAGCTTCCACTCAAACGTCCAGTCATCCGGCTCATCGCGCCCGGCAAGCCAGTGCTCGACAATATCGTCCCGGCCCCGCCACGGTTCGGCTTCCTGGGGGCTGGTTGCATAGACGGCATCCTCGGTGAACAGGGCCCGGATGTCCTCGGGATCGTTCGTCGTCCACGCCGTGATGTAGTGCTGCATCCAGCGCTCCACCGCATCTCTCATGCCTCGGTTGTACTCCCCGCCAAAGGGGCCCGCAAGAGTAGTCGATACGTGTATTTGGCCACGATCGGGCGCGGAACATTGTCAGTGGTCGTCAGTGCGACCGTATTCGCGGTCCCAGAGTTCGTGCATTTCCGCGTCCTTGCGGATGGCCTTCACGGCCTCCAGCTGAGCCGGTTTGTGGCGCTGCCATTCCCGGGACCCGAGGGTTTTGCGGCCCGCGTCCAGGAGGAGCAGGGCAGTGTCCGTCAGCGCGTCACTGCGGAGGGTGAAGTCTGTCTTCCTGCGCCGCAGGACTTCCTGCAGGGCTGAACGGGAAGCGGTGTAGGCTCCGAGCCTGCGCAGGGAACGCGCGCGGACCAGCAGCAGCGCGGCGGCCAGATCGTCCGCGTTCAGCAGCCCCTCGGTCTCCGCCACTACGTCAACGTCGCGTCCCAGCTCAGCCTCAAGAGAACAGCGGGCCAGGGCCAGCGGCAGCGACGGCGGCAGGCCGGCAAGTGCCGCAAGCGCCGCCTCCGCCTGGCCGGTCTCGCGCAGTGAATGTGACAGGGCCAGGAACACGGCCTCCTCGCTGAAGAGCACCGGAACCTCGATCCGCTCCGCCACCTCCACCCTCGTGACGACGCCGGCCAGGTACGCGGCGGCATAGCGGTTGGCGTCCTCGTCGTTCCGCAGGCTCAGGCCATGCTGCAGCAGCTCGGACGCGCGCAGATGCCCGCCGTGGGAGTACGCCAGCAGCCCGGCCATGAGGTAACAGACTCCGGCCCAGCCGGGGTAGGCGCGGGCCAGGGTGATCAGGCGGTCCGGATCGGTGCTGCCGAAGACGGCGGAGTGCACGGCTTTCAGTCTCTTGGCGGACGCCCGGCCTCCCACCCTGCCCAGGCGGGGCACCCCACCCTCGGCGGCCAGCGTCCCTGGGGCCCGGCCCGCCATGAGTCCGGTCACCACTGAGCCCACGTTGCCGGCCAGGCCGCGGACGGGCGTCCGGACCACTGCCTTGCGGAAGGGCGTCAGGTCGCGGGTGTCCGTGTACGGCCTCCGCTGGTGGTCGGGAATTTGGTCGTCGGGAATTTGGCCGATGGGAATGCGGCCGTCGGGAATGCGGGGGGCGGATTCGCCAGGTCTGGCGCTCATGCCCCCATGGTAGTAGGCTCCGGCGGGCCGCTGCTAGGCGGCCGCAGCCACCCAGAGGCCGATCACCCAAGTGCTCGCGGCGAGGCACGCGAGGCCGAATTCCACGATCATGCCAAAGCCCGTGGCCTTCAGCGCGGCCCAGCTCGAGGCCACCGCCGTGCCGAACACGCGGGTGCGCTGCAGCTCGCTGAGCAGGAGTCCGGCGGCGAAGCCCACGAAGAGCCCCACCACGGGGATGATGAACATGCCGGCCACGCCCAGCACCAGGCCCACCACCACGGAACGGCTGGGGATGCTGTGCTCTTTTAGCTTCCGGCCGGTCAGGACGGCGCTGGCGGCCATGCCGGCCAGGACGAACACCAGTCCGATCCCAAAGACCACCCAGCCGGTGGTTCCGGCGCCGCCCCACAGTGCCCAGGCCAGCAGGCTCGCCCCGATCAGGATGCTGCCGGGCAGGACGGGAATGATGGTCCCGGCCACGCCCACCAGGATGGCGAGGCCGCAGAGCACAGTCACCAGAGTCTCGGGGTTCATTTGCCCAGTCTAGGCGGGGAACGGACCCACCAGGTTCGCCAACGGCGGCGCTCCACCAAGGGCAGCGCCGCCGTCACCGTGTGGGCCGCAGTGTGCGGATCTACTCGGCTTCGACCGCCGCGGCGACTGCAGCGGAGACGGCGGGGGCCACGCGCGGATCCAGCGGGCTGGGCACGATGTAGTCCGCGGAAAGGTCGTCCTCGGCCAGTTCTGCGATGGCCCGGGCCGCGGCGAGCTTCATGGCCGGCGTGATCCGGCGGGCGCCGGCGTCGAGGGCGCCGCGGAAAATGCCGGGGAACGCCAGGACGTTGTTGATCTGGTTCGGGAAGTCGCTGCGCCCGGTGGCGACCACAGCCGCGTACTTGCTCGCGACCTCCGGCAGGACCTCCGGGTCCGGGTTGGACAGGGCGAACACGATCGAGCTGTGGTTCATCAGCTTCAAGTGCTCTTCGTCCAGCTTTGCGGAGGAGACACCGACGAACACGTCGGCCCCGAGCAGCGCCTCACCCGGACCGCCGACCACTCCGCGCGGGTTGCTGCGGGCTGCGAGCTGGGCCTTCTTGCTTGCCGGATCGGCGGCGATGTCCGCGCGGTCCTTGCTGATCGTGCCGCGGGAGTCCAGGAGGACGACGTCGCCGATCCCGGCCGTCAGCAGGATTTCGGCGACGGCGATCCCGGCCGCCCCGGCACCGGAGACCACCACGCGCAGGCTGTCGAGCGTCCTACCTGTCACCTTGGCGGCATTGGTCAGGGCGGCGAGGACCACGACGGCGGTGCCGTGCTGGTCATCGTGCATGACCGGGCAGTCCAGTGCCTTGATGAGTTTTTCCTCGAGTTCGAAGCAGCGGGGCGCGGCGATGTCCTCGAGGTTGACGGCGCCGAAGCTGGGGCGGAGCCGGACAAGTGTCTCGATGATTTCATCGACGTCGGTGGTGTTGAGGACCAGCGGGATGGAGTCGAGTTCTCCGAAGGCCTTGAAGAGCGCGGACTTGCCCTCCATCACGGGCAGCGAGGCGCTGGCGCCGATGTTGCCCAGACCCAGCACGGCCGTGCCGTCGCTGACCACCACCACAAGGCGCTGGGCCCACGTGAGCGTCTTGGCGAGCTCCGGGTTGGCGTGGATGGCGCGGCTGACCTGGGCGACGCCGGGCGTGTAGGCAATGGAGAGATCGCGCTTGCTGGCGAGCGGGACGGTGCTGGAAATCGAAAGCTTGCCGCCCTCGTGGGATGCGAAGATTTCCTCGTCGCTGAGCACGGCTACTGCCTCAGCCGGGGAAGTGGAATCGGCGGGAATGATCGTTTCAGTGGACACGTCGTTGTCTCCTGGGACTCACCGTGGGCGCACGGCTCATGGAAGCTCAAGCAGGGGTGCTCAAGTTGGTCTGGCTGGGGCGGCGGCGACCAGAGGTGGCGGTCGCCGGTGGAGCCCCCCGATTTGCTGGCGTCAGCCGAATCCGGTCCAGCAATCGTAAACAAGGCATCGTGCCGGTTACGCCGCGCGGCAGACGTGATGCGCCGTGGTGAAACGTTTCCCCACAGCTTTAAGTGACCCACATCACGCGCAAGAGGGACTTTTTCGGGTCAATGGTCTAGACCGGTTACGCGGCTTGCGGGGTTCGCTGCAGAAGCGAGCAGGCCTTCTTCAGGTCCCCCTCCGCTTCGAAGAGGGACAGCCGGCGGCAGCGGACGGCCTGGACCAGTCCCGTAACCGTCAGCAGCAGCACCCGGGCCACTGCGGCGTCGCCGCACGCTGCCGTCACTGCCTTCTCGGCTGTCGCATCGATCTCACGGAGCAGCCGCGTGGTGTCGGTGTCCTTGACGTAGACCGCGCGGTTAAGCGCCTGCTCCACGGCGGGCTGCATCAGGCGCATATGGAAGATCTCCATCACCACTCCGGCGAGGGCTTGGGCCGCCACTTTTCCCGCCTCCGGCGAACTCGCCGCGAGCAGTTCGCCCAATTGTTTGCGGTATAGCGCCAGGACCAGCTGGGTGGAGGACGGGAAATAGCGGTACAGCGTCCCCAGCGGCACGTCCGCTTTGGCGGCCACCTCGGAAAGGACCACGGATTCCAGGCCCTTGCGGGCAAACCCCGCGGCAACGTCAAGGATCCGCACGTACCGGAGCCGTTGCCGGGGCAGAGTAGGGGGAGGGGCCATCGGTGGAAGATCTGAGTGTAAATCAGGCATCAGCAGCGTTCCGGGGGGTCGTTTTTCTCGGCAGCCGGGCGCGATCCGCCCACCGCGCTGCCGCGGCAATTCCCGTCCACTATACGCCACGAAACCGGGCGCCCGGCTAGTCGGCCGGGGCCCCGGAAGCCCCTTGAGCGGGGACGCGCGGCTCAGTCCACGCCCTTGATCTTCACCACGAACACGGCGCCGAGAAGCCCAATTACGGCGGCCGCGACATACAGCGCAACATAGCCGCCCCAGAGGGCCACAAAGGGATACGCGATCAGCGGGGCAAGCACTTGCGGCAGTGAATTGGCGATGTTGATGACGCCCAGGTCCTTGCCCCGGTTCAGGGCAGTGGGCAGCACTTGGGTGATGAGGGCGAAGTCCACCGCGAGATAGCAGCCGAAGCCGATGCCGAGCACAGACGCGCCGATCAGCGCGCCCGGCCAGGTGGGGGCGAACGCAAGAATGAGGGAGGCCGCTGCGATCACTGCGGAGGAGATGATGACCAGCGGCTTCCGTCGGCCCATCCGGTCGCTCACCCGGCCGCCGATCACGCTGGTGACGATCACCATGACCGCATACAGGCCCGTGAGGATCAGGACGCCAAACTCGGGCTCGATGCCCTGGGTTTCGCGGACCCGGACGGCGTCGTTGAGGAAGAACAGCAGGTAGAGGGTGACCATGTGGTTGCCGATGTTCACCAGCAGCCGCGTCAGCCAGGCCCAGGCAAAATCCGGGTGGCGGGCCGGGGATATCCAAAAGCCCCGCACAAAACCGGCCAGGCCGAACCGCGGACGGGCCTGCGCGGGCAGAGGAATGTCGTCGTTCTTGAAGTAATAGAGCACGACGCCGGCCAGCAGCGCCACCGCGCACACCACGTATCCGGCGGCGAAGTTTCCCGTGACGGCGGCGGCGATCACCGCGCCGATGAGTATCCCGACCGTCTGGCCCATGGCGGCCAGTCCGCCCACCGTGCCGCGCTGCGGGACCGGCACCCGGTCCGGGATGGCGGCGGTGATGGCGGCGTAGGCACCGTTGCAGCCGGCCTGCACGAGGCACCAGAGCAGCGTCATGACGGCGACGTTCGGCGCCCCGGCCAGCGCGATAAGGGCTGCGGCGCCAAGGACCGCCCCGAACAGCACCCACGGCACGCGGCGGCCCATCCGGGAGGTGGTGCGGTCGCTGAAGGCGCCGAAGAGGGGGTTGGCCACGAGCGATACCGCGGCGCCGGCGCCCGTCACAAGGGCGAGGATGGCTTCCTTGTCCCCTTCACTGAACGCGGCCGCCTGTTGGCCGAGCAGCACCTGGATCGGGCCGAAGAACGCCGCATTGATGCCCAGGTTGACCAGGACCACGCCGGCGGTCCAGACCGGGCGGACACGCCGTTCCGGCTCGGCAAGCGCCGCCGACGTCGGAGCTGCGCTCGGTAGGTCGGACAAGCTCATGTGGTTCCCCCCGGAACTGGCGACTCAGGCTGATGATCTGTCTGGGGCCAGACTATCGTGGGGATCAAGATCCGCCGTCTACGTTTCAGCCAGGGAGAACCAGTGAACGCATCCGCCGTCAACACCGCCGACCTCTACGATGAGCGCGGCGAGGAGCTCAGCTCCTTGGCCGTGCAGTTCCAGTCCCTCGGCGGCCGGTCGCACTTCAGCGGGCCGGTCCGGACCATTCGGTGCTTCGAGGACAACGCGCTGGTCAAGTCGGTGCTGGCCACTGCCGGCAACGGCTCCGTGCTGGTGGTCGACGGCGCCGGCTCCCTCCGCACGGCGTTGATGGGGGACATGATCGCGGCGAGTGCCGTCGCAAACGGCTGGGCCGGCGTCGTTATCAACGGCGCCATCCGGGACCGGCTCGCTATCGCGGGGCTGCCGCTCGGGGTCAAGGCGCTGGGCAGCAATCCGCGCAAGAGCGCCAAGGAAGGCGCCGGGGCCATCGACGTGCCCCTGGAGATCGACGGCGTGGCCATCCGCCCCGGTGCGATGATCTGGTGCGACCCGGACGGAATCCTGGTCGAACGCTGAGGACTTTCTTCTCTGAGGTCATTTTTCGCCGGGGACATTTTTCGCAGGCGAGGTAGTGGCGGGAACATTTGAGCCAGTAACATAGTTACTGAAAGCAACTATCCGCTTGATCCCCACCCTTCACCTTGGAGCAGTCATGTCCAAAGCCACCTCCGCGCGCGCCGCTGGAGAGGTCCTGACCCACCGTCAGACCATCACCGTCATGGTGGGACTCATGCTCGGCATGTTCCTGTCCTCGCTGGACCAGACGATCGTGTCCACCTCGATCTACACGATCGCCAACGACCTCGACGGCCTTTCCCTGCAGGCCTGGGCCACCACCGCGTACCTCATCACCTCCACGGTGAGCACGCCGCTTTACGGCAAGCTCAGCGACATCTTCGGACGCCGCCCGTTGTACCTCATCGCCATCCTGATCTTCCTCGTCGGCTCGCTCTACGCCGGCTCGGTCCACTCCATGACGGAGCTCGCCATCGCCCGCGGCATCCAGGGCATGGGCGCCGGCGGCCTGCTGGCCCTCGCCCTGACCATCATCGGCGACATCGTGGCTCTCAAGGACCGCGCCAAGTACCAGGGCTACTTCATGTCGGTCTTCGGCATATCCTCGGTCCTGGGCCCCGTGATCGGCGGCGCCTTCGCCGGCACCGAGACCATCCTCGGAATCGACGGCTGGCGCTGGGTGTTCCTGATCAACATCCCGATCGGCCTGGCCGCCCTGACGGTGGTCTTCATGTACCTGCACCTCCCGGCCAAGCATGTGAAGCAGAAGATCGACTACTGGGGCGCGGCCGCCATCACGCTGGCGATCGTTCCGCTCCTTCTCGTCGCCGAACAGGGACGCAGCTGGGGCTGGAGCTCCGCCAACTCCTACCTCTGCTACGGCCTGGGCGTCGTAGGCATCATCGCGTTCCTGCTGGCCGAACGGCATGCCGCCGACTACGCGCTGATCCCGCTCCGGCTGTTCCAGAACATGACGTTCGGCCTGTCCTCGCTGCTGAACTTCATCATCGGCATCGGCATGTTCGGCGCCATCGCAATGCTTCCCATGTACCTGCAGCTGGTCAAGGGCCTGACGCCCACGGAGGCCGGCCTCATGATGATCACCTTCACGGTGGGCATCCTTACGGGCTCCATCACGGCCGGCCGGACCATCTCGGCGTCGGGCACGTACCGGATCTTCCCGATCCTTGGCACGGCGGTCCTGACCGCGGCCGCCGTCGTGATGGGCCTTTCCCTCGGCGTCGACACGCCGCTGTGGGTACCGGGCGCCATCGCCGTGTTCTTCGGTCTGGGCCTGGGCTTCTGCATGCAGCCGCTGACGCTGGCCATGCAGGTCTCCGTTCCGTCGAAGGACATGGGTGTGGGCACCTCCTCCGCCGCGTTCTTCCGCTCCATGGGCGGCGCGGTGGGCACGGCGGTGTTCATCTCGATGCTCTTCAGCCTCGCGGCGGACAAGATCGCCACGGGCATGAAGGACGCCGCGCAGAGTGCGGACTACCTCAAGGTGCTCAAGGACCCGGCCGTGGCGGCAGACCCTGCCAACGCCAAGCTCTACGAGTTCTTCAAAAACGGTGCCAGCAACGATTCGCTGAACGACACCAGCTGGTTGCACACCGCCAACCCGACGCTGACCCGCCCCATCACCGAGGGCTTCGCGCAGTCGATCGACGCCGTCATGCTCACGGCCGCCGTACTGACCGGCATCGCCTTCCTGATCACCTTCGCCCTGCCGAACAAGAAACTCACGGACCCGAAAGTGGCCGCCAGGGAAGTCGCCACGGCCGCAGCCCACTAGGGCGGTTCCGACCGCTGGAACACGAACACGGCAGTACACGTCACGGCAGGCAGTCTTCTGGGCTGCCTGTCGCCGTCGTCTGCCGTAAAACCGGGCCGCCAGACCGGGCCGCCGGACGGGGTGCCCGACGCCGAAAGCCTGCTCTGCGTGACGCCTTCGGTTCCGGCCCGGCAGGCGCAGACGACGGCACCGGCAAAGTGTATGTTTCATCTCACTTTCCGGTGGTTGTGACAGGCGGCACGCCGGGTCCGGTGTAAGACTGGGTAGTTGCGGCGAAGGCCGTGGACCGCGAACTGCCAAGGGAGCCGTATGACCATCACCCAGGACCAGACCGCCGCCAAGATCCCGAAACGGGTCATTTGGCTGGCCGTGGCGGGCGCCGTCGGCGGCTTCCTCTTCGGCTTTGACTCCTCCGTCGTCAACGGCGCCGTCGACGCGATCAAGGACGAATTCGCCCTCAGCGAGGCCGTGACCGGCTTCGCCGTCGCCGTGGCCCTCCTCGGCTGCGCGGCAGGCGCCTACCTGGCCGGCAAGGTAGCCGACCGCTACGGCCGGATCCCGGCCATGAAGCTGGGCGCGCTGCTGTTCCTCGTCAGCGCCATCGGCACCGGGTTCGCGTTCGGCGTCTGGGACCTGATCTTCTGGCGCCTGGTGGGCGGGCTCGGCATCGGCCTGGCCTCCGTGATCGCTCCGGCCTACATTTCCGAGATCTCCCCCCGCCACGTCCGTGGCCGCCTGGCCTCGCTGCAGCAGCTGGCGATCACCACCGGCATCTTCGCCGCCCTCCTCTCCGACGCCCTGTTCGCGACGTCGGCCGGCGGCGCCGACCAGGCCCTCTGGTTTGGTTTGGAAGCGTGGCGATGGATGTTCATGACCGCCGCCGTCCCCGCCGTCGTTTACGGCTGGATCGCGTACACCCTGCCCGAATCGCCGCGCTTCCTGGTCTTCCAGGGCAAGAACGAGGAAGCCCTCAAGGTCTTCAAGTCGATCGCCCCGAACGAGGACTCGGACCGGCACCTGCGCGACATCAAGAAGGCGATCGACGAGGACAAGCTCGCCGGCCAGAAGGGATCCCTGCGCGGCAAGGCCCTGGGCCTGCAGCCGGTGGTCTGGATCGGCATCATCTTGTCCGTGCTGCAGCAGTTCGTCGGCATCAACGTGATCTTCTACTACTCCACCACCCTGTGGAAGGCCGTGGGCTTCCAGGAAAAGGATTCGCTCACCATCTCCGTGGCCACCGCCATCACCAACATCCTGGTGACGCTCGTCGCGATCGCCCTGGTGGACCGGATCGGCCGCCGTCCCATCATGCTGGCCGGCTCCATCGGCATGGCCCTCTCGCTGGGCACCATGGCCCTGGCCTTCAGCTCGGCCACCGGGTCCGGGGACGCGATCTCGCTGCCCGGCGCGTGGGGTCCGGCCGCGCTGGTCGCCGCCAACGTCTTCGTCATCAGCTTCGGCGCCTCCTGGGGCCCGCTGGTCTGGGTGCTGCTGGGCGAGATCTTCCCGTCCCGCATCCGCGCCCGCGCCCTGGGCCTGGCCGCGGCCGCACAGTGGATCGCCAACTTCGCCATCACCCTGAGCTTCCCCGTCATGGCCGCGGCCTCGCTGCCGTTGACGTACGCCATGTACGCGCTGTTCGCGGCCGCGTCGTTCTTCTTCGTGATGTTCAAGGTGCCGGAGACCAACGGCATGTCCTTGGAACAGGCCGAAACCCTGTTCGTCCCGAAGGGTTCAGCCAAGGAGTCCGCCCAAGACTCCGCGAAGGAGTCCGCCAGGGCCTGAGCCGGCGCCGTGTGAGGTCGCCGCTGCACTCAGCGACGTGACAAAGAACGCCCATGCTTCCTCGGAAGCATGGGCGTTCTTTGTCACGTCGGCGGTTCTGCACGACGCCCAGGCGCTGCTACAGAACGTGCGGCTCGTGCGCCGTGAGGTAGCGGCGGCCGCCGAAGACCACGGCAATCGCGGCAACCATGGCCAGCGCGCCGGCGAAGAAGGGCACCTGCGGGCCGAAGTGCTCGCCCAGCTGCGCGGCGGCAAAGGGTGCCAGGGCGCCGCCCATCCAGCGCACGAAGTTGTAGCCGGCGGAGGCCACCGGCCGCGGCGAATCGGAAACGCCCATGGCCAGCTCCGTGTAGATGGTGTTGTTGACGCCTAGGAGCGCACCGGAAATGACCACGAGGACGACGACGGCGGGCACCGAGTGCCCGGCGGCCAGGCCCAGTCCCACAAGGTCCAGCATCAGCAGGACCAAGGTGCCGATGAGGACCCGGACTGCTCCGAAGCGGTTCTGCAGCACGGGGGCGGCAAACACCGAGAAGACAGCGACGGCGACACCCCAGCCGAAGAACACCCCGCCGATTCCGTAGGCGTCCATGCCCAGGATGAAGGGCGTGAAGGCGAGGACGGTGAAGAAGCCGTAATTGTAGAACAGGCCGCTGGCCGCCGTCGTCCGCAGACCCCGGTGCCCCAGGGCCAGCAGCGGATCCCGGAGCCGGACCTTCCGCTCGGGCAGCGGGGTCTTGGGCAGCAGCGCAATGAGCGCGATGAAGGCGGAGGCCATCAGCACGGCGGTGCCGAAGAACGGGGCGCGCCACTGCCAGCCGCCAAGCAAGGCACCCAGGAGCGGGCCGAGGGAAATTCCCAGGCCAAGGGCGGCCTCGTACAGGATGATCGCCGTGCCGGCACCACCGCTGGCGACGCCGACTATCACCGCCAGTGCCGTGGCCACGAACAAGGCGTTGCCCAGTCCCCAGCCGGCCCGGAAGCCGATGAGCTCAGCCACACTGCCCGACGTGCCGGACAGCGAGGCGAACACGACAATCACCGCCAGGCCGATCAGCAGCGTCCGCTTCCCGCCGATCCGGGAGGAGACGTAGCCGGTGATCAGCATGGCGACGGCGGTGACCAGGAAATAGCTCGTAAAGAGCAGCGAAACCTGGCTCGGGGAGGCGTTCAGGTTTTTGGCGATCGCCGGCAGGATGGGGTCCACCAACCCGATGCCCATGAAGGCGAACACCGCCGCGAGGGCCGTCGCCCACACCGCCTTGGGCTGTTTGAGCAGCGAGGCCTTCTCGGCCTCGAGGGTAACTTCGGCTGCCGGCAAGGTGTCGGCGGGGTGGCCGTACATGGGGGCACTCCTCAATGATGGGAATTTCGGTGGAATATCAGGCCTGGAGCGTCGCGTTGATCCTGCCGATGACCGGAAGGGCGGCGGCGAGGGCGGCACGGTCGTCGTCCGAAAGGCACGAGAGGACGCCGGCCATGACGGAGTTGCGGCGCTCATTGGCGGCTGCGACGGCGGCGAGGCCGGCTTCCGTGAGGGTCACGCGGACGGCGCGGGAGTCGTTGGGGTCCGGTTCCCGGCGGGCGAGGCCGGCACGCTCGAGCTTGATGATCTGTTCGGTGGCGCTGGGCACCTTAACGCCGAGGTTTCGGGCGATTTCGCCCACACGCACTCCACTGGCGGAGGAAGCACGGCCGCCTGTTGCGGGTCCGGCGTCCATCAGCATCTTGAGCAGGCTGAGCTGGGCGGCACTGAGTTCGCCGTCGGCATCCAGACGGCGGACGAGGTAGATGCTGTGGCGGAGGGCCTCGCGGAAGTCCTGGGCGAGAGCAAGAAGGCCGGGGTCAGCCGGTTCACTGGCGTTCATAGTTAGGTAGCCTAACAGTTAGGCAACCTAACGGTCAAGGAAGGCGAGTTGCCCTATCACTCTTGGTCGTTAAAACCGGCGAATGGGAACCATAAGTGATAGGGCAACGGAAAACACGCCGACGCCGGAACTCACGTGAGTTCCGGCGTCGGCCCAGCTAGGGCGTTGATCAGACGACGGCCTTGGCTTCCTCGATGAGGGAGGAGACAGCGGCGAAGAGCGGGTGGTCCGCTGCCAGGCCGGTGATTGTCTCCGTGGCCTCGTCCGGCGTGGACGCGGAGAGGATTTTCGCCAGCTCCACGGCCTCGGCGTCGGCCGGATCGTTGAAGCGCAGGGCCGCAGCAATCGCCCCGAGCAGCGCTTCGGGGACAATTCCGCGTTCGGCCAGCTCGGCAGCGGGGCCGATGAAGCGTTCGTGCCGGCTGAGTTTGCGCAGCGGGGCACGGCCCACCCGGTTGACGGTGTCCGGCAGGTGCGGGTTGGAGAAGCGGCCCAGGATCTTCTCCACGTACGCCTCCTGATCCCCGCGGTTGAAGCCGTGCTTGGCCACCAGCAGCTCCTTGGTTTCGTCCAGGACGGCGCGCACGTCGGCTGCGACGTCCTGATCGGCCATGGCCTCGGAAATCTTGCCCAGGCCGGCCTCGAAACCGAAGTAGGCTGCAGCCGCGTGCCCCGTGTTGACGGTGAACAGCTTCCGCTCGATGTACGGCTCCAGATCGTCCACGAAGGTCGCGCCCGGTATCACCGGTTCCTTCCCGTCGAACGGCGTACGGTCGATCACCCATTCATAGAACGTCTCCACCGTGACGTCCAGGCCCTGCCCGGCTTCCTGGTTGGGCACAATCCGGTCCACCGCCGTGTTGGCAAACACGGCGGCAGCGTCCAAGGACCCGGCGGCCGGATCCCACTGGGCAGCAACTTCGGACTTGAGGATGTCGGTCGCGTTGATCGCGTTCTCGCAAGCCATCACCTGCAGCGGCGCCAGCCCGGGGGCGCGGGCCGCGATCCCCTTGGCGATCGCAGGCGCCACAAACTTCAGGATGTGCGGCCCGACGGCGGTGGTGACGATGTCCGCCGTGGCGATTTCGGCGACGACGGCGGCTTCCTGGATGCCGGAGTTCAGCGCACGGAAGTTATCGACGGTACGGACTGCGGGATTCTCTCCCACTTCGTGGACCTGGTAGCTGTCCGCGGCGGCCAGCTCGGTGATGAGGGCGTCCGCGACATCGGCGAACACCACCTCATACCCGGCCTCGTGCAGCAGCAGGCCCACGAATCCGCGCCCGATGTTTCCGGCTCCGAAATGAACAGCCTTCACTAGTCGTTGACCTTTCCAAAGAGGGCCAGCACTTCGTCAACCGTGGTGGCCGCCTCAAGCTGGGCCACCTGGGCCTTGTTGGTGAAGACCTTGGCGATCGAGGACAGGATGTGCAGGTGTTCGTTGTTGACGCCGGCCACGCCGACCACGAACTTCACTTCCTTGCCGTTCCAATCAATGCCGTTCGGGTAGCGGATCACCGACACCGCGGACTTCATGATGTGGTCCTTCGCGGCGTTGGTGCCGTGCGGGATCGCAAGGAAGCTGCCCATGTAGGTGGAGACGGATTCCTCCCGTTCGTGCATGGCGTCCACATAACCGGAGTCGACGGCGCCGCGGTCCAGCAGGAGCTGCCCGGCCTCGTCGATCGCGGCGTCCCGCGTGGTGGCGGTGCCGTTGAGGACCACGCTTTCGGCCACCAGGATGCCTGCGGGACCCGTCTCGGCGTCCGGCTCGGCCCCTGCGGGGGTTTCCGGCGTTTCGACGGCGGCAGCAGGGGCCGGGGCGCCGGCCGGGGCCGCTTCGCCGCTCGTGTTGCTTGCCTCGACCAACTCCACGATCTCGTCGTACCGCGGGCTGTTCATGAAGTTGTCCACGGAGACATGCACGGCGCTGGCGGTCGCGGGCTTGGCCCGCTCGGTCAGGTCCTGGTGGGTAATGACGACGTCGTACGTGTCGGTGAGGTTGGCGATGGCGGAGTTCGTGACCTTGACGTCCGGGAAACCGGCGGCCTTGATCTTGTTGCGGAGCACCGAGGCGCCCATCGCACTGGAGCCCATGCCGGCGTCGCACGCAAAGACGATGTTCTTGATCGGGGTTGCGAGGACAGCGACGCCGCTGGCACCTACGCCCTCACCGATCAGGGCCGCGGAAACCGAGCTCTTCTTGCCCTTCAGGGCCTCCATCCGGTGCGTGGCCTGGTCGAGGTCGTCTTCCGCGGGCGCCTTGCTGGCCTTCAGGATCACCGAGGCGATGAGGAAGGACACCGTGGTGGCGAACAGCACGGAGAGCGTCACGCCGACGTAGCTGTCGCGGGCTGTTGAGGCGTAGACCGCGATAATGCTGCCCGGGGCTGCCGGGGACCGGAGTCCGGCGCCGGTGACCACGAGCGTGAAGATGCCGGTCATGCCGCCGCCGATTGCTGCGAAGATCGTCATCGGCTTCATCAGGACGTACGGGAAGTAGATCTCATGGATGCCGCCGACGAACTGGATGACCGCCGCGCCCGGCGCGGACGCCTTGGCCAGACCCTTGCCGAAGATTGAAAAGGCGAGCAGGATGCCGAAGCCCGGACCGGGGTTGGCTTCGAGCAGGAACAGGATGGACTTGCCCTGCTCGAGTGCCTGCTGCGTGCCCAGCGGGGTGAGGATGCCGTGGTTGACGGCGTTGTTGAGGAACAGGACCTTCGCGGGCTCGATGAAGATGCTCGTGAACGGCAGGAGGCCGTTGAGGACGAGGAATTCGACCACGGCGCTGGCACCATTGCTGAATGCCTTCACCACCGGGCCGACCACCAGCATGCCGACGACCGCCATGGCGGCGGCAAGGATGCCTGCCGAGAAGTTGTCGATCAGCATTTCGAAGCCGGGCTTCACGCGGCCTTCCCAGATCTTGTCCAGCTTCATCATGATCCAGGCGGTGAGCGGGCCAAGAATCATGGCGCCGATGAACATCGGGATGTCGGTACCGACGATGACGCCCATGGTGGCCACCGCACCCACCACGCCGCCGCGCACGCCGTAGACCATCCGGCCGCCCGTGTAGCCGATCAGGAGCGGGAGCATGTACGTGATCATCGGCCCCACAAGCTTGCCGAGCTCCGCATTGGGGAAGAAGCCCGCCGGGATGAACAGTGCCGTGATGAAGCCCCAGGCGATGAAGGCGGCGATGTTGGGCATGATCATTCCTGAGAGGAACGTCCCGAATTTCTGGACGTGTACCCGCACGCTGGTGCGTGGTTTCGCAACTGTCTCTGTTGCCATGTGAATTCCTAACCGTCGTTCCCGCTGCTTTGCAGGATGGTCCGATAATTTCGCCGAGCTAGCTGGTGGAGATCCGGTGGAGCCATTCGAGGAAGAGCTTGAGTTCTGAGCTGGAGAGCTGGTCCGAGTGGGACGCCTGGAGTGCTGCGTTCAATGCGATGGCCGCCACAACCACTGAGGATTTTCCGCTGTCAACAGAGCCGTTGTCCCGGGCCTGCTCGGTGGAAACCGCAAAGATCATGGCGTCGCGGGTCATGGAGGAGAGCTCGAGGTTGCGCTCCGGCACCTTTTCCGCGATCAGCATGAGGGTCACGCCCACGTTGGCCGCCAGGATGGACCTGGCCGCCTCTTTGGGCGGGACGTTGAGCTGGCCGGAGACTGCCGCCTTGTTGAGCATCTCCTCCATGAGGGCCTCGGCATCGGCGACGATCGCCGGACGGCTCTCAGGGCGGATATTGCCAAACATGACGAGATACAGTTCCGGCTGTTTCAGCCCGAACTGGACGTGGTTGTCCCACATCCGGCGGATGTCCTCCAGCGGCTGGCCAGAGGGCGCGAAGTCACGTTCGCCCGCGACATATTCGTCAAAACCGGCTGCGACGACGGCGTCGAACAGCCCTTCCTTGTCACCAAAGTGGTGGTACAGGGTCGGTGCCGTAACACCGGCCAGCTGTGTGATCTGGCGGGTCGAGACTGCGGATCCGCCTGAGTTGGCCAGAAGCTCGGCAGCCGCGCGCAGCAGCCGGGCCTTGGGTGGTAGCTGGCCATCGATACTCATAACCGCTACCCTAGCACCTATAGCAACGCTATATGAACTGCATCACATACAATTTTTGCAGGTGCCGTGACCCGCCCGTTGACGTAGCCGTCAGCCGCAGGCACAAATGATCCCCAGGGTCAGCGGCACCTGATTTACCGGCTTAGTGGCCACTGGCCTACGACAGAGAATGAGGACCTTCAGTGCAGAACTTCCCAGGAGTAGGCGTTAGCCCCGGCCGCATCATCGGCACCATCCGGCAGATGCCCAAACCGATCAGCGAACCGCCCGCCGGAGAGCAGCTTCCCGCCGGCGTCACGGCGGAAGACGCGACGGCGGCACTGAAGGCCGCGGCGAAATCCGTCCACGACGAACTCAAGGCCCGCTCCGAGACCGTCACCGGCGACGGCAAGGCCGTCCTCGAGGCCACGGCCCTCATGGCCACCGACACCATGCTGCTCAAATCCGCCGCCAAACTGATCGTCCGCGGCACGTCCGGGCAGCGGGCGATCTGGGAAGCCGGCGCCTCCGTCTCGGAAATGCTGCACAACCTCGGCGGCTACATGGCCGAGCGCGCCACGGACGTCCTGGATGTCCGGTCCCGGATCGTGGCGGAACTGCGCGGAGTTCCCGCGCCGGGAATTCCCGTGTCCTCCGCTCCGTTCATCCTCATCGCCGAGGACCTGGCCCCGGCCGACACCGCCACCCTGGATCCGGAAAAGGTCCTGGCCCTGGTCACCGCCGGCGGCGGACCGCAGTCCCACACCGCGATCATTGCCCGCTCGCTCGGCCTGCCGGCCGTGGTCGCCGCCGTCGGGGTCGACGAACTCGCCGACGGCACGGAGGTGTACGTGGACGGCGCGGCCGGCCTCATCACCGCGAACCCGGATGAGTCCCAGCGGGCGGCAGCAGCCCACTGGGCCGCCACGGCGTCGCTGCTGTCCGCTTTTGACGGGACGGGCACGACGTCGGACGGCCACCTCGTTCCGCTCCTCGCCAACGTCGGCGGCGCCAAGGACGCCGTGGTCGCGGCCGGCCTGAACGCCCAGGGAGTGGGTTTGTTCCGGACCGAGTTCTGTTTCCTCGAGCGGGACACCGAACCGACCGTGGAGGAACAGGCCGCCGCCTACAAGGGCGTCTTCGACGCCTTCCCAGGCAAGAAAGTGGTGCTCCGCACGCTCGACGCCGGCGCGGACAAGCCGCTGCCGTTCCTGACCGACGCCACCGAGCCCAACCCCGCCCTGGGTGTCCGCGGCTACCGGACCGATTTCACCACGCCCGGGGTCCTCGAGCGCCAGCTGCAGGCGATTGCGCAGGCCGAGAAGGCGTCCGAGGCCGATGTCTGGGTGATGGCCCCGATGATTTCCACCGCGGAGGAGGCGGCCCGTTTTGCCTCGCTGTGCGCCACGGCAGGGATCAGGACCCCCGGCGTCATGGTGGAGGTCCCCTCGGCCGCCCTGACGGCAGAGGCCATCCTCCGCGAAGTCGGCTTCGCAAGCCTGGGCACCAACGACCTCACCCAGTACGCCATGGCCGCCGACCGCCAGCTCGGCCCCCTGGCCGCCCTGAACACCCCGTGGCAGCCGGCCGTGCTGCGGCTCGTGGGCCTGACAGTGGAGGGTTCGGCGGCCGAGGGGCACAACAAGCCGGTGGGCGTGTGTGGCGAGGCCGCCGCGGACCCGGCCCTCGCCGTCGTCCTCACGGGGCTGGGCGTCACCACACTGTCCATGACCGCGCGGTCCATCGCGGCCGTCGCCGCCGTGCTGAAGACCGTCACCTTGGCCGAAACGCAGGAGCTGGCCAAGCTGGCCTTGTCGGCGCCGAGCGCAACCGAGGCCCGGGCATGGGTCCGGGCAAAACTGCCGGTCCTGGAGGACCTTGGGCTGTAACCGCTGGTCCGCAGGAGGGGCCGCGGGTGGGCCCACCGGCGGGCCCATCCGCTGCGATGCAGCCGCTAGGATGCACTCATGGCACTGATAGCTCCGCGGGTGACGGCCGGCCTCCCGGCCGAGGACGCGCAGAAACTCCGGTACGCCCTCGACGGCAGCGACGACATCACGGTGTTCGTCGACGGCACCGTCCACCGGCTGCCGCCCGCGGCGCGGGACGCCGTCGTTGATTTGCTGGGCCGCTTCAGCCGCGGCGAGTCCGTGACCGTCAGCAGCGTCGAGGAGATGCTGACGACGTCCCGGGCCGCGGAGCTTGCGGGGATCTCGCACACGTACCTGCGGAACATGACCGATCGCGGCGAGATCCCCGTCGAATACCGCGGAACGCACCGACGGATCCGGCTGGCCGACATCATGGCGTGGCTGGAAACTCAGAAGAAGAATAGTACGGGCGCCGGGACACCGGCCGGCCATGATGGCGAGGGCGCCGGTGTTTAAGGAACAGATGCTTCATGAACGGATGCTTCATGAAGCGGTGATAAGGATCAAGCAACGATCCCGCTTCTGGGCGGAAACACTTATATGCCGCGGGTTACGCTTGAATTGTGGGTAAATTCAGAGGGTGGCACATCATGGCAGGGATCGCCGCCATGCTGCTCGCTGGCATCCTCGGAACCGCGATGGGCCTGAACAACACCGCCACTTATTTGGCCAGCGGCGTCGCTTTCGTTGCGGTGTCACTCTGGGTGGACAGCCGGATTTCCCGCCACCGCAGCGCCGTCCGCAAGACCGGTCCCGACGCCGGCCAGGACGCGAAACTGGCCCTCGACGATTCCTCCAAGCGCGAGGGCTGACCCGAGGGCTACAGCGCGCCGCTAGATTCTGGGCCGGCCCGCCCAGCGCCGCGCCTTGAGCGCAGCATGCAGTTCCAACCGCACCATTCCCTTCAACGGGTCCACGCCCAGCAGCTGGCGGATCCGGCCCAGCCGGTTGTAAATGCTGCTCCGGTGCAGGTGCAGCTTGGCCGCGACTTCCTGGACCGAACCGTCGTTGTCGTAGAACAGCTCCAGCACCGGCAGCAGCTCGCGGTTGCGGTCATGGTCCTCGAGGATGCGGAAATACACCGATCCCGCGTCCGCCCAGGCCCCCGCGCCGCCGCCGGCCGAGGCCAGCAGCTGGTAGACGCCGGTGGCCCGGCAGTCGACAAGCTCGCCCAGCTGCGGATCCACTGCCGCGGCCTGGGCCGCCTGCCGTGACTGCCGGTAGGCCTCGGCGAGTTCCCGCGGCTTGGCAAATCCCTCGCTCGTACCCAGGATGATCCGCCGGACCGTGCGCCCGGAACGTTTGGCGAGTTCCAGCTGGTAGTGGACCAGCACCTGGGCGTGGTCCGCGCGTCCTGTGGATTCCTTGAAGAGCACCACCGCGTGGGTCTCGGTACCGGCGCTGAACAGGGCGGCGTCCACGCCGATAGTGGCCTGCAGCGCCGCGGAGCGGTGAATGAGTGTGTCGGCGAAGGGATCCGAGCCCCCGGCCCAGCCGTCCGCGTCCAGGACGGTCACCAGCTGCCAGGGCCCCTTGCCCTGGACCTCTTTCCAGCCCGCCACGGCCGCCGCCGCGTTGGCCTCGCCGGCGCAGGCGGCCAGGAACTCCTGCTCACGGCGGCGGCGGAACTCGGACTCAGCCGTGTTGGAATCCAGCAGCAGGGAGGACAGCTGCTCCAGCTCCGGCGCCACGTCCTGCAGCTGGGTGAGGACGGTCGCGGCACTTGGTTCCTCGGCGTCGAGCTGGACCCACAGGTACCCCACCCGGAAGCCGCGCACCAGCAGCGGCACGCACACGCGGCCCAGCATGCCGAGATCTTCGTTGGCCGGCACGACGACCGGCCGGACCGCCGTCGCAATCCCGTGGGAGAGCTGCCATGCGATGACGTCCACGGGGACCCGCTTGCTGAGCAGGAAGTTCACCCGGACGCGGTCCGCATGCGATTGGTTCGAGCTGTAGGCGAGGAGCAACCCGTCGAGGTCCTCGAGGGAGAGACCGCGGCCCAGCCGCTGCGCCACCTGCTCCACGAGCTGCTCCACGTCCTGCTGCTGCATCCTGCCAGACTACTGCCCCGGCCGGCCGCACTGCGAATGCATCCGCACGGACACGAGCCGACACCTGACGCCCGCCACCTCGACAAATGTCTATCCCCGGATTTGAAAAACCCCGGAATAACGCGGCCAGTGCCCGGCGCCCGGTAGCGGCACCTGTCGCGTGCCTCACAGCGGGATTTATTCTGGAAGTACGAATCCCCCGCTCATCCAGGCCCACAGGCCTACACCCACTGGAGCTATCAAATGATCATCGGCGTACCCAAAGAGATCAAGAACAACGAGTTCCGCGTCGCCATCACCGCGGCCGGCGTCCACGAATTCCGCACCCACGGCCACGTGGTCCTCGTCGAGCGCGGCGCGGGCCTGGGCTCCGGCATCACGGACGAGGAATACGCGATCGCCGGCGCCGAGATCGTCGCCGAAGCCGACGACGTCTGGGGCCGCTCCGACATGGTGATGAAGGTCAAGGAACCGGTCAAGGCCGAATACCACCGCTTCCGCAAGGGCCTGATCCTCTTCACTTACCTGCACCTGGCCGCCGAGCCGGAACTGACCCAGGCGCTCATCAACTCCGGCGTCACCGCCATCGCCTACGAGACCGTCCAGGAAGGCCGGACCCTGCCGCTGCTGGCCCCGATGTCCGAGGTTGCCGGCCGGCTGTCCGTGCAGGTGGGCGCCACCTCCCTGATGGCCCCGGCAGGCGGCAAGGGCGTGCTGCTCGGCGGCGTCCCGGGCGTCCGTCCGGCCAAGGTTGTTGTCCTGGGCGCCGGTGTTGCCGGCACCAACGCCGCCGCCATGGCCCTGGGCCTGGGCGCCGACGTCACCATCCTGGACATCAACATCAACCGTCTCCGCGAACTGGACGCCCAGTACCAGGGCCGCCTGAAGACGGTCGCGTCCAATAAGTACGAGATCGAGAAGTCCGTGGTCGACGCCGACCTCGTCATCGGTTCAGTCCTGATCCCCGGCGCCAAGGCCCCGAAGCTCGTCACCAACGAGCTCGTGTCCCGGATGAAGCCCGGCTCCGTGCTGGTGGACATCGCCGTGGACCAGGGCGGCTGCTTCGAGGACACCCACCCCACCACGCACCAGGAACCGACGTACAAGGTCCACAACACGATCTTCTACTGCGTCGCCAACATGCCCGGCGCCGTCCCGAACACCTCCACGTACGCGCTGACCAACGTCACCCTGCGCTACGCCGTCTCGCTGGCGAACCTGGGCGTCAAGGCTGCGTTCGAGCGCGATGCAGCCCTGGCCGCCGGCCTGAACATCGCCGGTGGCAAGGTTGCGCACCGCTCGGTCTCCGAGGCGCATAACCTGCCCCTCGTCGCCGACTGGCACGAGCTGGTCTCCGCGTAACCAGCTGGTCTCCGCGTAGGCGCCACCGCATCGGCTGCCCCGTAACCGCCCTTTTGGACCCCCAAAACGGCGGTATCGGAGCAGCCGACTGCGTTTAACCCCCGATGGCGCGGAGGGCGTTCACCTGGCCACTGCCGTAGAAGCCGTTGTTGCCCGTGCCGCCCTGGCAGAGCTGCGGTGCACCGTTGGACGCAGACGGGAACGGCGCGTACATCGTGGTGTCGGGGCAGGCCATGCCGTCGGCGGTGGTGGTGATCCGCGCCGAAACGGCTCCCGGGTTGCTCACACCGCTGCTGACCACGAGAGCAGCAACCCCGGCGACGTGCGGGGAGGCCATCGAGGTGCCCTGCAGGTAGCAGTACGCGGCACCGGCGTCGACCACCTTGAGCGATGCGGCGCAGGGTGCGGACGCCGGCCAGGTGGACAGGACTCGACCGTTCACTGCGGCGGGGGTGAGCTGCAGACGGCGGTCTCCGCCGGGGGCCACGACATCGGCAGTGCCGACTCCGTAACTTGAATAGTAGGACTTGTTGCCCTTATTGCCGTTGGCAGTCACACCGATGACGCCCGGCAGTTCGACCGGGACCACGGCACAGGCGTTGGTGATCTCACGCGATACCGGCGTGGAGTCGTCCGGGCTCATGACGTCCCGGGAGGGGTGGGCGAGGTCGTCCGAGAAATTACCCTGGGCTGCAACGACGGTGGTGCCGCTCTGCTGGGCGAAGCGGATGGCACGGCGTTCGGCCTCCCAGATGGCGCGCTGCTCCGGGTCGTTCTTGCAGTTGAAGAGATACGGGTCCGCGAAGTAGCTGTTGTTCGTGACCTGGATCCCCTTGGCGGCTGCCCACATGAAGGAGCAAACGATAGCCTCGGGGTAGAAGAAGCCGCCGGCGTTGCCGGCCTTGATCCCGGCAATCTTCACGTTGGGCGCCACGCCGACCATGCCGATGCCGTTCTTGGCGGCCGCGATGGTCCCCGCAGTGTGGGTGCCGTGGCCGTTGTCGTCCATCCAGGCGGACGGGGACTGGTCAGGGACGCCGCCGACGCAGGAGACACTCTTGGCAAAGTCGACGTTGGGGGCCAGGTCAGGGTGGGTGTAGTCGAGGCCGGTGTCGATGTCGCCGACCACCACGGAAGCGCTTCCGCCGTTGAGGGTGCGGGCGGCGGGTGCCTGGATCTGGTCCATGTCCCACTGCAGGGCTGACAGGTTATCGCTTCCGGGGGCGGGGGTGCCCGCCGTGACGGGCGCCTGGGCGTCGGTGTTGTCCGCGGCGCTGTCGCCGATGGCGACCCCAAAGGCGGCGGTGGAGGCCGCGCCCTGGACTGCCCCGTCCCGGGCCTTCAGCGCGGAACCGAAACCGACGCGGTCCGACTTCACGATCGCCACCCCGATTTCCGGATAGCTGTGGACCACGGTTCCGCCCGCTGTCGTGACCGACTTCAGCGAGGAATCCGACACACTGTTGGCCTTGTACAGGACAACGTAGTTCTGCATTGAGCCGGTTGGGGCATCGGCTGACGCGGCCGGATATGCCGCACCGGCCAACAAGCCCACTGCAAGGCCTACTGTGCTCAGCGGTGCAATGAGCCTTTTGAGTTTTTGCATCGTGCTGCTCCATTTCTGCCAGGGCGGCAGCACACGATAGCGGCCGGCCGCACTGGATTCGCTCTCCAATCGACCGTCGGCGTCTTTGCCGAAGACCGCTTCCGGGGTTCACCCGACCAAGATAGGTGAAGACCCACGACTTAGACCATAGTGACGCAAGTTACAGTTGTGAAGCCTCATCGGTGGATGATTTGGCCAGTCCGCGGCTAAGCCAGCTCCCGGGCCTGCTCGATCAGCTGCAGCACCTGAAGCGGGCCCGCTGGGTCGACGGGGACGGGCAGCGCCGAGGCGGCACCGCCGTCGGCGATCTTTGCAGCCAGGATCCGGTAGAACTCCGGGTAGGCGCCGCGCTCGGTGGGCAGCCGGTCCAGATGCCCGTCGCGTCCCAGGAGCCCAGCCCAGTCCGGATCTTCCACGCCGTAGTCGGCGTCCAGCGGGCTTCCGCCGGCCACGATGTAGGGCTCCTGCGGGTCCACGCCGTGCTTGGTGAAGCCGCCCTCGCTGCCCAGGATGCGGTAGCGCGGACCTTGCTGGGCGCACAGCATGTTCATCCAGAGGTGGCTGGTTACCCCGGAGCTGTGCCGCAGGGCCACGAAGACGTCGTCGTCAGCCCTCTCGCCGGGCCGCCGGGCCGCCAGTTCAGCATGGATCACCGTGGCCGGGCCGAAGAGCTGCACGGTCTGGTCCAGCAGGTGGGTGCCGAGGTCAAACAGCACGCCGCCGCCGTCTTCCGCCGTGGCGGCCGCCTTCCACGCCTTGGGGACGTCCGGCGACCACCGCTCGAAGCGGGACTCAAAGCGGGTCACGGTACCGAAGGCTCCCGCGTCCATGAGGGCTTTCACGGTGAGGAAGTCGCCGTCCCAGCGCCGGTTCTGGAACACGGTGAGCACCCGGCCCAGCCGCGCGGCGAGGTCGATGAGTTCCTGCCCCTCGGCGCTGCGCACGGCGAACGGCTTGTCGACGACGACGTCGAGTCCGGCTTCCAGCGCCGCTCTCGCCAGCGGGTAGTGGGTGGCGGGCGGCGTGCCGAGCACCAGCAGGTCCAGTTCGCCGGCGAGCTCCAGGATGTCGGCCGGGGTGTCGACGAGCCTGGCGTCCGGGTAGCTGGACGCGGCGGCGGACTGCCGGCCGGCGTCGGAGGTGGAGATGGCATCCAGCGAATAGGCAGGGTTTGCGGCGATGAAGGGAGCGTGGAAGACGCTGCCCGAGAGGCCGAAACCGGCGACGGCGGTGCGGATGGGCCTGGCTGAATCGTTGCTCATGGTGCCTAGGCTACCGCCCTGCCCGCCGGCAGGACCCGGCAGGTTGCTGCGCGGGCGGCCGGTCAAGCGAACGAGGCCGGCGCCGCCCGGATGCTTCCAGGGGCGCCGGCCTCGGCCGTGCTGGTTGTTAATGCCTAGTGTGACTCAGTATTGCCTGGTCGGCAGGGGTTACTTCTTGTCCCAGCCGACGACGCTCCAGTCCGGTGTCTGGAACAGGCTGGCGCCGTAGTTGGCCAGGCCCGTGCGGGCGAAGTAGATCTGCGGGCCGTTCATGACCACGCCCATGGAGAAGTACTTTTCCATGTGCTTCTTCTCCACGTCCATGGCGGCCTTGTTGCGCTGGGCGTCATCCTGGATGGAGGAGAGGTCCTTGATGGCCTTGTCCAGCTCGGCATCGCCGAGTTCGTTCTCGTTGGTGGCGGAGTCGTAGTACTGCTTCACGGCAGAGGTGGCGTCGGCGCCGACGGAGTAGCCGCTGATGGTGAGCTGGAAGTCGCGGCTGCCAACCACCTTGCCGAAGTCGGCGTCGCCGCGCTGGTCAATGCCAACCTCCATGCCGGCCGCCTGCAGCTGCTTCTGCAGGGTCTGCACGGTGGCGAGGGCGGTGGGGTCGTCACCGAAGTTGGTGATCTTGAACGACGCCGGGACGCCGTCCTTTTCCATGATGCCCTTGGCGTTGGCCTTGTAGCCGGCCTCGGTCAGAACCTTCTTGGCCGCGTCGGCGCCCGTTTCCTTGACCGGGTAGTTGTCCTGGTAGTACTTCGAGAACGGCATCAGCATCATCGAGCCCGAACTGTTCTCCTCCCAGTTCAGGCCACCGAAACGGACGGCGCGGATGGCCGGACGGTCAACGGCGGTGAAGATCGCCTTGCGGACGGCGACGTCGGTGAGCGGTGCCTTCAGGGCGTTGAGGTTCAGGCCGCCCGCGAAGAGTCGCTGACCGCGGCGAACCTCGGAGTTCTTGGTGCCTTCAAGCTGCTTGTACTTGGTCAGCGTGCGGCCGTCGGCCATGTCGACCTCGCCGTTCTTGAAGGCGGCGATCTCCGCGCTTGCCTCCAGCTGGCGGAAGATCACCTTGTCCAGGACCGCCTTCTCGCCCCACCACTTGTCGTTCGGAACCAGGGAGACAGTCTTCGCGGCAGAGTCGAACTTGTCGACCTTGAACGGGCCGGCCATCCACTCGGGGTGCATTTCACCGGTGAACCCGGTGTTGAAGATTTCCGGGGTGTTGACGGTCTGCGGGATGAATCCGCCGAAGATGTCGCTGAGCGGGTACACCGGCTGCGTGGTGGTCACGACGACTTCCTTGTCGCTGCTTCCGGCTTTGACGGAGTCGATGAACTCGTAGGCGCCGGACGTGACGATGTCGATGTCCTTGTTCTGGCCGTTGAGCATCTTCCACGTGTTTTCGAACGTGGCGGCGTTGATCGGAGTGCCGTCGTTGTAGGCGGCCTTCGGGTTGACCTTGATGGTGATGGTCTGCTTGCCGTCTTTGACCTCACTCTTGAAGTCTTCGCAGAAGTTCTTGTTGAGGCTGGCGGTGCCGTCGAAGTCCAGCTTCCAGCAGCCGACGTAGCCGGCCTCGTCGATCGGGTAGTGCAGTTCAGTGTTGTCCGCTGAGTTGCCCGCGTTGGAGAAGCCGTTGAAGTCCGGTCCGATGTTGCCCAGGGGCAGCGTCACGGTGCCGCCCTGCTGCAGGTCGGCGGCCTTCTTGGCGTTGACGCTGATGAGCTTGCTGAGATCGCCGGAGGCATCCTGTGCCTTGGCGCTCTGAGCTGTGGTGGAGGCGCCACCGCTGCCGCAGGCAGTCAGCGCAAGCGCCGCCACGACGGCGGTGATGCCACCGATTTTGGTGCGATTCTTCATGAGATCCCCTTCATTTTTTGTGCGAGTGTGATGCATGGGAGGTCTGCCGGACTGCTGGTCCGGATGTTGCTGGCCGGGATGTCTGCCGGTCGGGTGAGTCAGTGGTTTTCGTGGACCACGACCATGTCCGCGTCCAGCTCCCCGTCCGGGTAGAAGCAGGCGAACTGCTGGTCGGTGGCGGCCGGTTCCAGGGCGGGCTCAAGGGTCAGGCACTTCTCCTGCCTGGCCGGCGGTAGGGCCGCAAACACGGGACAGCGGGTGGCGAAGTTGCAGCCGGCCGGCGCCTCCAGCGGCGAGGGCAGGTCGCCCTGGAGGATGATCCGTTCCCGGGTGCGCTCCAGTTCCGGATCCGGTACCGGGATCGCGGAAAGCAGGGCCCGGGTGTAGGGGTGGCGGGGGTTGTCGAAGACGGCGTCGACGTCTCCGATCTCCACGATCTTGCCCAGATACATGACGGCAACGCGGTTGGAGATGTGCCGGACCACGGAGAGGTCATGGGCCACCATGAGATAGCTCAGGCCGAGTTCGGCACGGAGCTTGTCCAGGAGGTTGATGACGCCGGCCTGCACTGAAACGTCGAGGGCGGAGACGGGCTCGTCCAGGACAACCAGCCGGGGGTTCACGGCGAGGGCGCGGGCAATGCCGATGCGCTGGCGCTGGCCGCCGGAGAACTGGTTGGGGAAACGGTTCACGTGGTCCGCCTGCAGGCCCACCAGCTCCATGAGCTCCATGATCCGCTTCCGGATGGCCGCCCTGGGCATGCCCAGGTTTTCCATCGGCTCGGCCAGGACCTCGTAGACGGTGAAGCGCGGATCCAGCGCCCCGGTGGGATCCTGGAACACCATCTGCAGTTCCCTGCGCATTCCAGCCTTGGCCCTGGCGTCGGCGGACTGCTTGTTGCTCAGCCCGCCAATGACCACCTCGCCGTCCTGGTCCTTGTGGAATTCCATGATTTCCAGCAGGGTGGTGGTCTTTCCGCAGCCGGACTCCCCCACGATCGAGAAGCACTCGCCTTCGCGGATATCGAAGCTCAGCCCGTCCACGGCCTTCACCGTGCCGATCCTGCGCTTGAGCAGGGCACCCTTCATGAGCGGGAAGTGCTTCCTGACGTCGCGCAGCTCCAGGACAGTCTTGCGTTCCTGCCGCGGAAGGCGGTCAAAGCGGGACACCGGCACGGCCGGGACGGCAAAAATCGCGTGGCCGTCGACGTCGGCGAGGACCCCGGTCTTGATGCACGCGGCGCTGTGCCCCGCCCCCTGCGCCACTTCCCGAAGGTCCGGTTCGCCGTCGAGGCAGGCCTCGCTGGCCAGCGGGCAACGCGGCGCGAAGGAGCAGCCGGTGGGCGGGTGGACGAGGTTCGGGGGGATGCCCTCGATCGGCACCAGGGAGGTCTTTTCCGCGACGTCCACTCGCGGGACAGCGCCGAGCAGGCCCATGGTGTATGGCATCCGCGGGCTGTAGTAGATGTCGTCGACGCTGCCGGTCTCCACCGGCCTGCCGGCATACATGACCATGATGTCGTCCGCCATGCCGGCGACCACGCCGAGGTCGTGCGTGATCATCACGACGGCGGCGCCGGTCTCCTCCTGCGCGGCGTGGAGCACCTCCAGGACCTGCGCCTGGATGGTGACGTCCAGCGCCGTCGTCGGCTCATCGGCGATCAGAACCCGCGGGTTGTTGGCGATCGCGATGGCGATCATGACGCGCTGGCGCATGCCGCCGGAGAACTCGTGCGGGAAGGCCTTGAGCCGGTCCTTCGGGCTGGGGATGCCGACCAACCCCAGGAGTTCGACGGCGCGGGCCCCCTTGGCCCGCTTGCTCATGGTCGGGTTGTGGACGGTCAGGGCCTCGATAATCTGGGTGCCGACCGTATAGACGGGGGTCAGGGAGGACAGCGGGTCCTGGAACACCATCGCGAGGTCGTTGCCGCGGTACTGGCACATGGCTTTGTCGCTGAGACCCAGCAGTTCCTTGCCGTTGAGCCGGACGGAACCGCTGATTTCCGCCGTCGGAGGCAGCAGGCCCATGATCGCCATGGACGTGACCGATTTGCCGGAGCCGGACTCGCCCACGATGCCCAGCGTCTTGCCGGGCAGCACGTCGAAGTCGATGCCGCGCACCGCGTGCACCACACCGTTTTCGGTGTTGAAGCGGACGTTGAGGTCCCGGACGGAGAGGACCGCGCCGGTGGGGGCATGCAGCCCCGCGACGCGGAGGCGCTCGGCGGTGCCCTGGGTGATGGTATTGGCGGTGGTATTGCTGGTCATTTGTTCTTCTTCTGTGTTTTGCCAGACGGCGTCTCGCCGAACAGCGTCTTGCCAATGCTGGCGCTGCTCCGCTTCGCGCGGCCGACGGAGCTGGAGCTGGGATCGAACGCGTCGCGGAGGCCGTCGTTCATCATCGCCAGCGAGCCGGTGAGCAGGAACATCACGATCAACGGAGCCCAGAACATCCACGGAAAGGTGGAGACCTGCGAGGTGGACTGGCCGATCAGCACGCCCAGGCTTACGTCCGGGACCTTGATGCCGATGCCGATAAAGGAAAACGCGACCTCGGCGAGGATGGCGCCGGTGACCCCGCGGGTGACTTCCAGGACCAGCAGGGAGCCGATGTTCGGCACGAGGTGCCGCCAGACGATCCGGCGCGGCGGGATGCCCATGTACTGCGCGGCCTTGACGAAGTCACGCTGCATGAGCGACAGCGACAGGGACCTGATCAGGCGCGCGGTGCCCATCCAGCTGAAGACCAGCAGCACGATGATCAGCAGCAGCCAGCTCGGGATGGTGTTCTTCAGGCCGTTGGCGCCGCCGCTTGTGGCCACCGCGACCACCAGCAGGGCCGGCATCATGATCAGGGCTTCGAGGATGAACAGCATGACCTTGTCCACCTTGCGGCCGAAGTACGCCATGGTGCAGCCGTAGACAGCGGCGATCAGCACGGAGACGACGCCGACGACGACGCCGATCAGGATGGAGACCCTGGTGCCCTCGACGGTCAGGGCGTAGAGGTCGATCCCGGCTTGGGAGGTGCCCAGCAGATGCTCCGCGGAAGGCGGCATGCCGATGTTGAAGGGGTCGATGGCCTCCTTGTCCCAACTGCTGAAGAAGCCGCCGATGAAGGACAGGAGCGTCAGGGTCAGGAAGATGACCAGGCCGGCGACGGCTGTCCGGTTGCGCAGGAAGCGCCGCAGGATGATCCGCGACTTGCCGATCACGACGTCGTCTTTTTCGATCTTTCCTTCGTCGAGGACGGCGGCCGGGTCAATCGTGTTGAGGTTGGTCATGATTACTGCACCCGCACTCTCGGGTCGACGAGCGTGGTGGCGAAGTCAGCGAGGATCGCCCCGACCGCGAAGATGACGGAGCCGTAGGCGAGGGTAGCGGTGGCCGCGTTGACGTCCTGGAGCGCGATCGAATCGATGGACCAGGAACCGACGCCGTGCCAGGCGAAGATCTTCTCCGCGAAGAAACCGCCGGCAAAGATGGCCGGGATGGTGAACGCAATGCTCTGCGCCACGGGGATGAAGGACACCCGCAGGGCGTGGCGGCTGATGGCCTGGTTGCGGGTCAGGCCCTTGGCCCGTGCCGTCCGCACGAAGTCGGCGTTGACGTTGTCCAGCAGATACTGGCGCTGGGCGATCTGGTAGGCGCCCCAGCCCACAATCGTGATGGCGAAGGTGGGCACGGCGTAGTGGGCGAGCATGTCGATGAACTGGTCCCAGCCGCCGCCGTCGAGGCCCGGAGTGGAGATGCCGGTGACGAAGAAGACGCGCTCCCCGACCGTCTCGTTGATGTTGATGGCGCCCAGCTGCACCAGGAAGTAGGCGATCGGGGCGGGAACGATGTACATGAGGTAGCTGTACGAGGTGATGACCCTGTCCGAGGCCTTGTACTGGCGGGCGGCGGTGTAGACGCCGAGGGCGACGCCGATCACCAGGGTCAGGATGATCGAGGCCAGGAACAGCCGGGTTGAGATCCAGACGCGGTCGCCGAACTCGGCGTTGATGAAGGCGCCGTTGGGGCTCCGCCCCCAGTCCCAGCGGGTGAGAATGGCCGTGAGCCAGTCGACGTAGCGCTCCCACGGGTTGAGCGTCGGATCGAGCCCCTTAAGCCGGAAGGAGTTGACCACCTGGTCGGGGGTGGGCCGCGGAATCCGTTCCTGCTCGAGCAGCGCCGGCTGCAGTGTGCTCACCGCCAGGAGATAGCCGGCACTGGTGGTCAGGAAGATCATGAAGACATACGTGAAGGCACGTTTGGCGAGATATCGAAACATGGAGCGGCTAGTTCTGGATTGCCGTTGCCTGAGCGGATTTGGGCGCCAAGGCGGCGGCTGCACGAGCCGGTCTGCCTGCCGGGATGACAAGATTATTCACAACTTCGGTCCTTCCGTAGTCCCCCATCCGGCAGCGGGTTCCGCCGCCGGTTCGGGATCATGGGCCAGCTGGTTTCCGGCCGCCCGCAGGCCTTGCGGCTGAGTCCTGGTGGACTATGTTGCGGGTCACATTCCAGAGGAAGCTATCACATCTGCCGGGCCGGACCGCGCTCCCGGCGGCCGCGACACGGCGGCTTCGCCGCAGATCGTTATGAATAACTCCGTGGAATGGATTTGGACTCGCGGAAGTGGCAAGGCCGCGCTAGTGTCCGCCCACAATGCGCGTGACAAGTTCCCGCCAGGTTTCCGCCAGCCGCTCGGGCGCAATCCCGTGCACGCCGACGGAGTGGAGCAACAGTTCCGGCTCCAGCGCCGCCCCCAGGGCCGACGCCATGAGCCGCGGGTCCGCCGTCACGCCGGCGTCGCGCAGCAGCATCTCAAGGTGGCGATGCCAGAGGACGGCCGGCGGCACATCGAACCTGTTGTAGGCCGAGGCATCGGCGGCCCGGGCCAGCTCCCCGAACTCCAGGGTCCAGGCAATGCGGGCGGCACCTACGGCGATCAGCCGCTCCAGGGGTGGCGCGCCGGGACCCACCGGTGGCGGACCGAACATGAACCGGCCCTGGAATTCGGCCTCGGCGTCGCTGAGGAGGGCCATCATCAGCCCGGCACGGCTGCCGAACCGCCGGAAGACTGTCCCTTTTCCAACTCCGGCGCGCTGCGCCAGCCGGTCCATGGTGAGGGCGTCGACGCTGGATTCCCCAACGATTTCCCGGGCGGCGCAGAGGAGCAGTTCCCTGTTGCGCGCCGCGTCACGGCGCCCGGTTTCTGCGGCGGGCGCGGCGGGGCGCCCTCCCCCGGACTGGGCGCCGGGACGGATCGGGATGAGGCTCACACCGCTGAGTCTAGCGCCTCGGAATATAAACGGACCGCAGTCCGTTTAGCATGGGTGAAGGCCCCCAAAGCCCCACGATCCACCAGCCGCCGGAACCATCCTGCGGCGTGATGCACAGGAGTACATATGTCCAAGAAGACCATCCTCACCCTCGTCGGCAGCCTTCGCGCCGGCTCCACCAACCTTCAGCTGGCCGAGGCCATCGCGCTCAACGCCCCCGAACAGGTGGACGTAGTCATCCACGAGAGCCTGGGCAACATCCCGTTCTACAACGAGGACATCGACGTCGAAGGCCAGGTGCCCGCGGCCGCCGCCGCCCTGCGTGCCGCCGCCAACGACGCCGACACCATCCTGCTGGTCACGCCGGAACACAACGGCACCGTCCCGGCGTCGCTGAAGAACGCCATCGACTGGCTGTCGCGCCCGTTCGGCGCCGGCGCCCTCTCCGGCAAGCCCACCGCAGTTGTCGGAACCGCCTTTGGCCAGTTCGGCGGCGTTTGGGCCCAGGACGAGGCCCGCAAGGCCGTCGGCATCGCCGGCGCCCAGGTCCTCGAGAACGTCAAGCTGGCAGTCCCCGGCTCGATGGTCCGCTTCGCCGAGGTCCACCCCAAGGATGACGCCGAAGTTGTCGAGCAGATCAAGGGCGTGTTCGACGCGCTGGCCGAGGTCCCCGCCGCAGAAGCGGCCTAGGCTTTCCGCACTCCGCTCAACAACACCCCGAGGCCCCCGGCAGCATGCAGCTGCCGGGGGCCTCGGGGATCCCGGCCAGTTGCGGCGGGTGAGGCCGGGTGATGGCCTGGAAACAGTCGTTCGAAAACAATCGTTTCCCCCCGTGCAACATGGGTAGTATCCTTGGGACTGTGACCCACGAAACACTTGATGCCGCCGCAGCAGTACTTCCGGCCGAGGCCATTGACGCAATCGAACGTGCGGCTACGTCCGCCCACCGCCACGAGATCCTGTTCTCGGAGCGCGCAGCAAATATCAAGCAGTCGGCAGTCCGGGACGTTTTCGACATCTCGATGCGCCCCGGCCTCGTTTCCCTCGCCGGCGGAAGCCCGTACCTGCAGTCCCTGCCGCTGGAACGCCTTGGCCAGACCGCCGCGAAGATCATCGCCGAGCAGGGAATGACCGCCCTGCAGTACGGCAGCGGCCAGGGTACCGAGGAACTCCGCGCCCAGATCTGCGAGGTCATGGCAGCTGAGGGAATTCTCGACGCCGACCCCGCGAACATCGTGATTACCGCCGGTTCGCAGTCCGCGCAGGATGTGGCCACCAAGGTCTTTTGCAACCCAGGCGACGTGGTGCTCGTGGAGGATCCCACCTATGTGGGCGCCCTCAACACGTTCGAGGCCTACCAGGTGGAAGTCGAAGCCGTGCCGATGGACGGCGACGGCATCGTCCCGGACCTGCTGGAGGCGAAAATAGCCGCCCTCCAGACCGCCGGCAGAAACATCAAGTTCCTCTACACCATCCCCAGTTTCAACAACCCGTCCGGCATCACCCTGGCCGCAGAACGCCGGCAAGCGGTGGTGGATATATGCCGAAACGCGAATATTTTGGTGCTGGAGGACAACCCCTACGGCCTGCTCCGCTTCGACGGCAAGCCGCTGACCCCTTTGCGGGCAGCCAACCCGGATGACGTCATCTACATGGGGTCCTTTTCAAAGATCTTCGCACCGGGCCTGCGGATCGGCTGGGCCCTCGTCCCGGCCCACCTGCAGCGCCGGTATTACCTGGCATCAGAGGCCGTCACCCTGTGCCCGCCGACCCTGAACCAGATGCTGGTATCGGCCTATCTGCGCGACTACGACTGGCGCGGCCAGATCGAGACGTACCGCGGGCTGTACAGGGAACGCTGCGAGGCAATGCTTGCCGCCCTGGCCGAATACATGCCGGACGGACTGAGCTGGACACAGCCCGACGGCGGCTTTTTCGTGTGGGTGACCTTGCCCGAAGGCGTGGACACCTACCCGCTGCTGAAGAAGGCCATCGACGCCGGCGTCGTCTTCATCCCGGGGGCGGCCTTCACCTCGTCGGACGACACGTCGAACAAGATCCGGCTGGCGTTCAGCGCGGTGCCGCCCGAGTCGATCCGTGAGGGCGTGCGGCGGCTCGCGCCGGTCCTGCGGGAAGCGTTGGCCGCACTGTAGCGTGAACAGCGGCAGGGTTCGCTGCGGCGCATGAACAGCGCTAGCCGTCGAACAGCAGGGCCGATCGAACAGGCGCATTGAACAGCATTACTCGTTGAAAGAGGAGCAGTCCATGACCGGAATTATCGTTGTCGGCGTCGACGGCAGTGAAACTGCCCTGCGGGCGGCGCACACCGCGCGCGACCTCGCAGTTTCCGTGGGGGCGACACTTCATGTGGTCAGCGCCTTTGACAGCGACAGGACCCAGGTCTTCGGCAGCGGCAGTGACCAGTGGATCGTTTCCGACGCCGGCAACGCGGAAACGGTGGCGCGGACGGTGGCGGACGGCCTGCGCCGCCCGGACATCGCCGTCACCTACGCCGCCGCCCGGGGCAAGCCCGCCGAGGCCCTGATCCGGGAAGCCGAACGGACCGGTGCCCTGATGATTGTGGTTGGCAACCGACGGATGAGCGGGATCGGCCGGGTCTTGGGGAGCGTTGCGAACAGCGTGGCCCACAACGCCCCCTGCGACGTCTACATCGCCAAGACCGACGCCGACTAAGGCGCTACCGCTTCTCCGGCACCGCGGCCGGCACCGCGGCCGGCTCCTCGGCCGGTTCCGCGGGCTGGAGCATCCGGCGCAGGATTTTTCCTGACGCGGACTTCGGCACGGCTTCGATGAACTCCACGCGGCGGATCTTCTTGAACGGCGCCACCTTGGCCGCCACGAAGTCCATGACGCCCGCCACGTCCAGGGCATCGCCGTCCGCTCCGGGCTGGCGGACGACGAACGCCTTGGGCACTTCCTGGCCGTCGGCGTCGAGGGATCCGATCACCGCGGAGTCGGCAATGCCGGGGTGCGTGAGGAGCAGGGCCTCCAGCTCCGCCGGGGCGATCTGGTAGCCGTTGTATTTGATCAGTTCCTTGAGCCGGTCCACGATCGTCACCACCCCGTCCGCCCGCACCGTGGCGATGTCCCCGGTGTGCAGGAAGCCGTCCGCGTCCAGGGTGTCCGTGGTTTCCTGCGGCCGGTTGAGATAGCCGAGCATCACGTTCGGCCCGCGGCACAGGAGATGTCCCGGCGCGCTGGTGCCGTCCGCGGGAACCGGAATATCCTCCCCCGTGGCCGGGTCCACGAGGCGGCACTGCATATTCGGCACGGTGTAGCCCACGGAGCTGACGGGGGCGTCGCCCGCTTCGCGCGGAATAAGGTGAGATACCGGGCTCATCTCGGTCATGCCATAGCCCTGCAGGACCCGGCATCCGAGGCGTTCGGCCAAGCGGGTGCCGAGCTCTCCGTCCAGCGGCGCCGCGCCCGAGAGGGCGGTGTGCACCGAGCCGAGGTCGTACTCGGCAACCAGCGGGTGCTTGGAGAGCGCCACGGCCACGGGTGGGGCGATGAACAGGTAGCTGCACCGGTGATCCTGGATGATCCGCAGGAACTCGGGCAGATCGAATCTGGGCATCGTGACGAGCCTGGCCCGCTGGCGCAGGGCGAGGTTCAGCAGCACGGTCAGCCCGTAGATGTGGAAAAACGGCAGCAGCGCCAGGAGCCGGTCCTCGGGGACCACGCCGAGCAGCCCCCTGGCCTGTTCCACGTTGGCGACCAGATTTCGGTGGCTGAGCATGACGCCCTTCGGCCGGCCCGTGGTGCCGGACGAGTAGGGCAGCACGGCCACATGCGTGGCCGGATCGAACGAGACGCGGGGCGCCGGCGCGCCCATGGCGAGCAAGTCACCCAGCGAGGGGTGGCCGTCGGCGCCGTCGAGCACCACGAGCCGCGAGGCCGGGATCCCGGTCCTTTCGGCCGCCTCCCGGGCGGCCGGCAGCAGCGCCGTGACGGTGAAGAGCCAGCTGGCGCCGGCGTCGGTGAGCTGGGTGGCGATCTCGTCCACGGTGTACAGCGAGTTGATGGTGGTGACCGTGGCGCCTGCCCGGAGCAGGCCGTGGAAGACGGTCGCAAAGGCGGGGACGTTGGGGCACAGGATGGCTGCCACGCCGTGCACTCCGAGGCCTTGGGCGGCCACGGCGCCGGCAAGGGCATCGATTTGCCCGCGGAGCGCCCGGTACGTGGTCTCCGCACCGCTGGCGCCGTCGACGATGGCGACCCGGTCCAGGTCCTCCTCTGCCAGAGCGCCGAAGAGGTAGTCGTAAATGCCGAGATTGGGAACTTCGACGTCGGGGTACGGGCTTGAAAACACGCAACATCTCCTTTGATCCGCGTCCGCCCGGGCTGTCGGCGGCTGGTGTCACTCTAATCCCGGGGCGCATCGCCGGGACAGGACGGCGCGGACTTGGCTGTGTTCCGGCTTGACTGTGTTCCGACGTGACTGTGACTTGACGAGGATCACCCCCTCCCGTGGGCAGCCTCACCGCCCAGTGGGCCTGCCGGAACGGACCGGCTCGATAAAATGGGAAGTGCCCTGCGATGGTGCGGACATCCAAGAACCCACCTACCGAGGGAGCCCCATGATCACTCTTCAGCGCCGCCAGCTGGTTGGCCACGACATCCTGCTGGCCCGGCACGGCAACCACATCAGCGCCATGCGCCTGGACCGCAGCACCGGCCGCGTTGTCGCGTTCCTGGACGACGGATCAACCGACAGCGCCCCGAACTTGATTGCCCCGGGTCTGCGTATGCCCGACACCGTGCGCAGCGTGCTCCGTGAGGACTGGAAGTTCCTCACCGGGATCAGCGCAGGCAGCGTGGTGCTCGCGGGCCTGATGTTTGCCGCCTCGGCCGCCGTCGCAGGCATGAGCGGCGATCCCGCGCTGGTCCAGATGCTGACCGCGTACTCGGGAAACTGAGCCGCCCGGGCCAATTGGCCTGATACTGACCGAACCCCGCGGCTGAATAGTTCAGCGGCGGGGTTCCGTCGTTTCGGGGCTTCCGGCCGTTTGGGGCTCCGGCAGTTTCGGGGTCAGTCCAGCAGTAGTGCCGGCTCTTCCAGGATGGCGGCGACGTCCGCCATGAAACGGGCTGAAAGGTCACCGTCCACCACCCGGTGGTCGAAGGAGCCGCCGAGGGTGGTGATCCAGCGCGGAATGACTTCGCCGTCCAGGACCCAGGGCTTTTGCTTGATGGTGCCGAACGCCACGATCGCGACTTCGCCCGGGTTGATGATCGGCGTGCCGGTGTCGATGCCGAGGGCGCCGATGTTGGTCACGGTGAGCGTGCCGCCGCGCATCTGGGCGGGCTGGGTCTTGCCGGCCCGCGCCGTAGTGGCGAGATCGTTCAGGGCCAGGGCCAGCTGCTTGAGCGAGAGGTCCTGGGCGTTCTTGATGTTCGGCACCATCAGTCCGCGGGGCGTGGCGGCGGCGATGCCCAGGTTCATGAAGTGCTTGACGTGGATTTCCGCGGAATCGCTGCCGTCCGGGTTGTCCACCCACGTCGCGTTGACACTCGGGTTCCGCGCCGCGGCCCAAATGACCGCCTTGGCCAGGATCAGCAGCGGGGAAACCCTGATGCCTTCGAAGTCGCGGGAGGCCTTCAGGCGCTTGACGAATTCCATGGTGCGGCTGGCGTCGACGTCGACAAAGATGCTGACGTGCGGCGCCGCGAAAGCCGATTCGACCATGGCTTTCGCGGTGGCCTTGCGGACCCCCTTGACCGGGATCCGCTCGATCCGCTGGTCCTGCGGGCGGCCGGACTTGCCCCAGAACGAGTCCGCCTTGTCCACCTCGGCGTCACGCTGGGCCTGGTAGCTCACCAGGTCCTCACGGGTCACTTCACCGCGGGCGCCGGTGGGCACGACGTCGGCCAGGTTGATCCCGAGGTCCCGGGCGATCTTGCGGACCGGGGGCTTGGCCAGCACCTTGCCGACCAGGCCGCTGATGGCGCCGCCCAACGTGGGGCGCGGGTCAATGGACTCGGCCGGGCCAGCAGCCTCGGCAGCCGGGTGGCCGACGGCGTCCGGGCTGATCCAGATGTCGTGGGCCTCAATCCCCACCCGCTCCCCAGCCTCGCTAGCTCGGCCAGGGAACCCGGCGGGCGTGGCCCCCGGCTCGACCACCGGGGCGGCAGCGCCGGCGCCGGCCGAAGTGGCCGCCGGGGCGGAAATCCGCCGCCGGCGCTTGACGGCGTCGGCCTTGGGACCGGAGCCCACAAGCGGGCCGCCGGCCGGCCTCCCGGCTGCTTCGCCGGCGTCGGACGTGTCAGCCTGCAGCGTGCCGTACATGGGAGCCGCCGGGGCGGGAGATGCCTGGGCAGCAGGCGCCGGGGCGGCCTGCTCCGGGGCGGCGACGGCGTCGCTCACGCTGATGATCGGCGTGCCGACCTCCACCGTGACTCCCTCGGGAACCAGCAGTTCGGTGACGGTCCCCGCGAAGGGTGAGGGCAGTTCCACCAGGGACTTGGCCGTCTCGATCTCGCACAGGACCTCGTTGATGGCCACGGTATCGCCGGGCTTGACCTTCCAGGCGACGATTTCTGCCTCCGTTAGCCCTTCGCCGACGTCGGGGAGGTTGAACTTGTTGAGCGTCATGGGTCCTCGTCAGTACGCCAGGGCGCGGTCCAGCGCCTCAAGGATGCGGTCGATGTCCGGCAAGTAGTCTTCTTCGACCTTGGCCACGGGATAGGGCATGTGGAATCCTCCGACGCGGATGACCGGGGCCTCCAGTGAATGGAAGGCCCGTTCGCTGATCCGCGCGGCAATTTCGCCGCCGATGCCGCCGAAAGTGGGGGCCTCGTGGGCCACGATCAGCCGGCCGGTCTTCTGGACCGATGCCGTGACGGTGTCGAAGTCGATCGGCGAGATGGAACGGAGGTCGATTACCTCGACGCTGTGGCCGTCCTCGGCCGCGGCCTCCGCCGCTGCGAGGGCCACGGGCACGAGCGGTCCGTAGACAACGACGGTAGCGTCGGTGCCCTCGCGGAGCACATGCGCCTTAAAGGGGTCCGCGGACGCGCCGGGGGTCTCGGTATCGACCTCGCCCTTGAGCCAGTAGCGGCGCTTGGGCTCGAAGACGATGACGGGATCCTGGCAGTCGACGGCCTGCTGGATCATCCAATAGGCATCGTGCGGATTGGACGGCGTGATGATGCGCAGGCCGGCCGTGTGGGCGAACAGGGCCTCCGGTGATTCGGAGTGGTGCTCGATCGAGCCGATGCCGCCGCCGTATGGGATCCGGATGACGACGGGAACGGTCAGGTTGCCGTTGCTGCGGGAATGCATCTTGGCCAGCTGGGTGGTGATCTGGTTGAACCCCGGGAACACGAAGCCGTCGAACTGGATCTCGCAGACCGGCTGGTAGCCGCGCAGGGACAGGCCGATGGCGGTGCCGATGATGCCGGACTCGGCCAGCGGGGTATCCACCACGCGGTCGGCGCCGAATTCGGCGATCAGCCCGTCAGTGACCCGGTAGACGCCGCCGAGGGCCCCGATGTCCTCGCCCATCAGCAGCGAGCGGGGGTTGTTGCTCAACGTGGCCCGCAGGCCCTCGTTGATGGCCTTCGCAATGGTCATGGTGGTCATTACTGGGCCGCCCCGTCTGTCTGCCCAGCCTGTGCCGGACCTGATTTTGCCTGTGCGGTTTCGGCGTCGGCGAACCCTGCGCTGTATTCCTCGAACCAGGCCAGTTCCTCGGCCACCAGCGGATGGGCCTCCACGTAGGTGTTGGCGAAGGCAGTCCGGATGTCCGGGGTTTCGAGGTCGTAGGTGGTCTTGCGGACATAGGCGGCGAGCTCGTCGCCGTCGGCCTTGACCTGCTCGAAGAAGGAGTCGTCCGCGAGGCCCTCGGCCCGGAGATACTTCTCCAGCCGCGCCAGCGGGTCCTTGGCCCGCCACAGGCCCTCCTCGGCGGACCCACGGTACTTGGTGGGGTCATCGGCTGTGGTGTGCGCCCCGACCCGGTAGGTGAACGCCTCGATCAGGACCGGACCGTTGCCCTCACGGGCCTGCTCCAGCGCCCACTCCGTGACGGCGTGGACGGCGATCACGTCATTGCCGTCCACCCGGATGCCGGGGAAACCGTAGCCCTTGGCGCGGTTAGCGAGCGGGATGCGGGTCTGCACGGAGCTCGGCACGGAGATCGCCCAGTGGTTGTTCTGGCAGAAGAAGACCACGGGCGCCTGGTAGGACGAGGCGAACACCATGGATTCATGGACATCCCCTTCGGAGCTGGCTCCGTCGCCGAAGTACACCATGACGGCAGCGTTGGGCTCCACGGCCTGTCCCGCATCCCCACCGCCGGCGGCGTTGGCGGCCGCCAGCTTCTGGTCCCGCTGGATGCCCATGGCGTAACCCACGGCGTGCGGGGTCTGGGCGGCCAGGACCAGCGTGTAGAGGTGGAAGTTCGTGTCCTTCGGGTTCCAGCCGCCGTTGGAGACGCCACGGAACTGACGCAGGAGCTCGGCCAGGTCCACGTTCCGGGTCAGGGCCACGCCGTGCTCGCGGTAGGTCGGGAAGATGTAGTCCTGCGGCTGGCTGGCCCGGCCGGAGCCGATCTGCGCGGCTTCCTGTCCCGTGAGCGGCACCCACAAGGCCAGCTGGCCCTGCCGCTGCAGGGCGGTGGCTTCCACATCGAAGCGGCGGATCTTGGCCATGTCAGCGTAAAAGCCGCGCAGCGTGTCCGAATCCAGCTTCTCGGCGTACTTTGAGAAAACCGGGTCCGAGCCCAGGGTGCCGTCAGGGCCCAGCAACTGCACCATCGGCTCTGCCGGGGCGCCCAGTTGGGCCTCGGCCTCCGCCTCGAGCTGGTCATCCATCTCGGTTCCGTCGAACTCGGTAGAGGGCAGATGTGTGGCGCCCATACCGTCTCCTTGCTTGCCGCATCCGAATGCGCCGCAATCGCTGGGATATATGCCGGACAGGGAATACATTCCCCGCCCGGCATATATTTTGGCTTACTGGTCCTTACTTTAGCCGCACAGGGCGGACTGAACGCGCCGTGTTAAGCGCTAGGAACGCCGCGGCGGTTTTGTATAGATCGCACAGAGCTCCAGGAACCGGGTGTTGGCTTCCGGTTCGCCGATGCTGACCCGGACGCCCTCGTTGCCGAAGGCGCGCACGGACAGCGCCCGCTCGGCCGCCAGGGCGGCGAATTCCGCGCTGTTTGCGCCCAGATTGAGCCAGACGAAGTTGCCTTGGGCCTCCGGAACGAACCATCCGAGCTCCCGCAGTCCGGCCGTGACCCGGTCCCGTTCGTCCACCAGGCTTTGTACCCTTTCTACAACGTCAGCGAAGTGCTCGATCGACGTGACGGCAGCCGTTTCCGCGATTTGGGACACCGCGAAGGGTGTGGCGGCGACCCGCAGGTGCTGCGTCAGGTCGGGGCGGGAGACGCTGTAGCCCACGCGGAGACCGGCGAGGCCGTGCGCCTTCGAGAACGTCCGCAGGACGACGACGTTGGGGTACTTGCGGTACATGGCGATGCCGTCCACAGCGTCGCCGGCGCGCACGAATTCCTGGTAGGCCTCGTCGATGACCACCACGACGTCGGCCGGAACGGCATTGATGAAGCGCTCCGTTTCCTCCGTGGTCAAGATGGGTCCGGTCGGGTTGTTGGGCGTGCACAGCAGGATCATCCTGGTCCGGGCGGTCACTGCGGCAGCCATGGCGTCCAGGTCGTGCCGCCCGTCGGCCGTCAGCGGGATCCGGACGCTCTCGGCGCCCGCCAGTCCAACGCAGATCGGGTAGGCCTCAAACGAGCGCCAGGCGTAGATGACTTCGTCGGCCTTGCCGTCGTCGTTCTGGCCGGCGAAGGTGGTCAGCAGCTGGTTCAGGGCGCCCAGGCTGCCGGCGCCCGTGACGATGTCCTCGGCGGGAACATCCAGGAAGCGGGCGAGCGATTCGCGCAGCTTGCTGCTGAGCGGATCGGGGTAGCGGTTGAAGTCGGTCTGCGCCGCGATGGCCTGCTGCACTGCAGGGATCGGGGGCAACGGGTTTTCATTGGAGGACAGCTTGTAGCTGACCAGGCCTTCCACGGGGGCGGGCGGTTTTCCGGCCGCGTAGCGGGGGAGGAGGTCTACCACCGGACGGGGCTTGATGCCCCCGGCCGGGTTCTCTGATGAAGTCATGCCAACTAGCCTACTTCGGGTCGCTGCCGCTGTTGGGGGATGCTCGTTGCCGCCAGGGGGAATATGGTCCCTGCCGCTGCCGCCGGGCGTATGACAGCATGGGGCCATGCGCTCATTCATCGTACGAGTCATCATCAACGGGCTGGCCCTGGCAATCGCCTGCTGGATCCTCACCGGGCTGGATATTTCCACCCAGGGCGACGGCACCATCAACGTCATCCTGGGATACCTGTTTATCGGCCTGATCTTCGGCCTGGTTAATGCATTCGTCAAGCCGATCGTCAGCCTTCTGTCGCTGCCGATCACCATCCTCACCCTGGGCCTGTTCACGGTGGTCATCAACGCAGCGATGCTCTACCTGACGTCCTGGATCAGCAGCTACACCGTTGTGCACTTCACCATCGACTCGTTCTTCTGGACTGCCGTGTTCGCAGCCATCATCATCAGCGCGGTGTCCCTCGTGGCCAGCTTCCTTCCCGCCCTCGATCGCTAGGGGCTCCCGGGCCGTTCCGCGGCCCCGAAGCCGTGGGAGGGCCCGGCGCCGCCGGCGTTCCCCGCGGTGCCGGCCGGGCCTCGCGCCGGAGCGAGAACCGGGTGACCGTCGCCGCCCCGCCGGTCCCTACTACTGCGGCCAGCGCAGCCGTGGAGTCCTGCAGCGTGTTGTCCCGGCTCGCCGAGACGAGCGCGGCCCCGTCCGCGTAATTCCCCAGCCGGTGCCCCGGACCCAGGCCGAAGTCCTGCAGCGGCGGCACGGCCAGCGGGTTGGTGAGGGTCACGGTCACCCTGTCCCTGGTGTCCGGGTTGGCCAGTCCGTCTGCTCCCGGCACCCAGTCCTGCTCGTGTTCCAGGTGCAGGCTGCGGATCCCCGGCGCCGGGCTGATGCCGCCAACGGGCGAGCCCGCCGTCAGCACGAATTTGAGATCGTACTCGGCCAGGACGGCCCGGTCCTTGCTGAGGTTCATCGCGTGGATCCCACCCTGGCTGTAGCCGACAGCCACGAGCTGATCGCCGGCCTCGGCTCCGGCCTGCTGCAAGGCCTGCCGGACAGCGCCCGCCGTCGATGCCGAGTCGTAGCCCAGGGCCTCGGCGATGCCGGCGGGGTCAAAGGGGTTGGTGCCTTCCGGCAGGCCGCCCTGCTGGGTTCCCGGGATGACCACCACCCACGCTTTGCGGGTCCCGCCGTCGACCTCTATCACCTCGATCCGGCCACCCTGCTCCCCCACCGCTCCGGCCCGCCGCAACAGCCCGGCCGGTGAGAGGTCGACGTCGGCCGAAAACGTCTCCCGGCCCACGATGTTGACGGGCCTGGGCTTGAGGAACATGAGCCCCGGCGCGTCCGAAACGTCCCGGACCAGGCGACGGATGTCAGTGGGCCCACTCAGGGCTCCGGCGACGGCAGCCAGGGGCCCGGGAAGGCCAAGGAGCGCGGCAAGATTCCGGGGCGCCATGGCGATCCAGTCTTCGGCGATGCTGCGCACCCCCGGTAGGGCGAACGGCTCCGGCGCTGCGCCGTACTCGGAGCCGTGAAGCCCCATCCGCAGCAGCAGGGCATTCCGGGCTTCGGCGTATTCGTACTCGCGGTGGCTGGCGCGGACGTCGTCGCCAATGCGCTGAAGTTGTGACCGGACGCGGCCGACGTCCCGGCCAGCCTCCCCCACGGCGATGATGGCGTTGCTGCCGCTGGAGTAGGAGTCGGATTGATAGGGGAAAAGGGCGCGCCGGGCGGCGTCGGCTTCCATTTCAACCGATTGCAGCTGCCGGACCAGCCCGTCCAGTGCCGCGGCACCGGCCAGCAACTCCTCAAACTGGAAGCTCACCCCGCCGATGCCACCCCGGATTCTCAGACTGCCGTCTGCCGGCGGCGCTGAAACCCCGGGGGTGCCTCCGGAGCCTGCCGGAGTCGCCTCGGCCATCAGGGGCCTATCCGGTCCGCAGGCTGCGCCACGTTCCGGGCGTGCCGGAGCACCACAGCAACAGCATCGAGCAGGGAGTCCCGGCCCCTGCGCAGCGCCGCCGCGTGCAGGGACAAGGCAAGCCGATAGGCGCGGCCGGCCGGTGACTGCCACGTCTGTAGCTCAAGCCGGGCGAGCGCGGCGAGTACCGCGTCCGCCTCATCGGCGCACCTCGCTACGCGCCCAGCGAGCTGCTGGACTTCATAGCTGCGTGACGCGCACTCGAGGGCATCGGCGGCCGTCACGCCAAAAACAGCCACGCTGCCCGCCGGTCCGGGCGCCATCCCACTGGTCGGCGTCATCCCACTGCCCTGAGTCATCCCGCTGCCCTGAGATGACTGCTCTGCGACATCCAACTACTCATGAACCGACGCTAACGGGCGGCCAGGGCCGGCTGAAGTGCGCCGCCCGGCTATGTGGACAACGCCCCGGACGGCCGGCTGGTACCGGCCGGGCAAAGTCACGCGGCAAAGTCATAACGACGGGCGCGCTTAAGGGCCGGCGGCACTTCGTGAAAGAATCGGCACATGCCTGAAACTGCCGCCACAGCTGATACCCGCACGCCGTCCGGACGCCTGGCCCTCGCCGCGTCCGACCACCAGATCGCGCTCGGCCCGCTGGATGGCCGCTACCAGTCCGCCGTCGCGCCGCTGGTGGACTACCTTTCCGAAGCGGCCCTGAACCGCGACCGCGTGGCTGTGGAGGTCGAGTGGCTGATCCACCTGACCGGCAACAGCGTCCTGCCCGGGGCCGGCCCGCTCACTGCGGAACAGCAGCAGCAACTGCGCGCGATCGTCACGGAGTTCGACGCCGGATCCGTCACCGAACTGGCCGAGATCGAGGCGGTGACGGTGCACGACGTCAAGGCCGTCGAATACTACATCGGCCGCCGCCTGCCCGGCATCGGGATCGATCACCTGACCGCCATGGTGCACTTCGGCTGCACGTCCGAGGACATCAACAACCTCTCCTACGCCCTGGGCGTCAAGGGGGCCGTGGAGGACGTGTGGCTGCCCGCGGCCCGCGCCCTCGTTGCCCAGATCAGCGCCATGGCCGAGGACAACCGCGCCGTGCCGATGCTCTCCCGCACCCACGGCCAGCCCGCCACGCCCACCACGCTGGGCAAGGAACTGGCTGTGATTGCGCACCGGCTCAACCGGCAACTGGACCGGATTGCCCGGACCGAATACCTCGGCAAGATCAACGGCGCCACCGGCACCTACGCCGCCCACGTTGCCTCCGTCCCGGGCGCCGACTGGGAGCATGTCTCCAAGAGCTTCGTCGAAGGCCTCGGCCTGGCCTGGAACCCGCTCACCACCCAGATCGAAAGTCACGACTGGCAGGCCGAACTCTATGCCGACGTCGCGCGGTTCAACCGCATCCTGCACAACGTCTGCACCGACATCTGGAGCTACATCTCGATCGGCTACTTCGTGCAGATCCCGGTGGCAGGCGCCACCGGCTCCTCGACCATGCCGCACAAGGTGAACCCGATCCGTTTCGAAAACGCCGAGGCCAACCTTGAGATCTCCTCCGGCCTGCTGGACGTGCTGGGCTCCACCCTGGTCACCTCCCGCTGGCAGCGCGACCTCACCGACTCCTCCTCGCAGCGCAACATCGGGGTGGCGTTCGGCCACTCGCTGCTCGCCATCTCGAACGTCGCCAAGGGCCTGGACCGGCTCAAAGTTGCCGAGAACGTGCTGGCCGCTGACCTGGACACAAACTGGGAAGTCCTCGGCGAGGCCATCCAGATGGTCATGCGCGCCGAGGCCATCGCCGGCGTCGAAGGCATGGAGAATCCGTACGAGCGGCTCAAGGACCTGACCCGCGGACAGCGCGTGGATGCTGCCCGGATGCAGGAATTCGTCCAGGGGCTCGGCCTGTCCGCCGACGCCGAAGCCCGGCTGCTGGCCCTGACCCCGGGCAAGTACACGGGCATCGCGGACCAGCTGGTGGACCACCTCAAGTGAGGCTCCTGCTCATCCGGCATGGACAGACGCCCGGGAACGTCCTCGGCCAGCTGGACACCGCCCACCCGGGGCCCGGGCTGACCGAGCTCGGGGAGCGGCAGGCTGAGGCCTTGTCGCGCGCCCTGGCGAACGAGCGGATCCATGCCCTCTACGCGTCCACCCTGATCCGGACGCAGATCACGGCCGCACCGCTTGCCCGGGTGCACGGGCTGGAAACCGAGGTGCTGCAGGGCATTCACGAGATCGAAGCCGGGGCGCTGGAGAAGCTGACGGACCACGAATCACACAAGCGGTACATCGGCACCATTTTTTCCTGGACGGACGGCGACCTGGACCGCCGGATGCCTGCCGGCCCCAGCGGCCGGGACTTCTTCGAGCGCTACGACGCCGCGATCGCCACAATAGCGGCACGGACCAACGGCGGGGGCGGTTCAGGATCCGTGGCCGTGGTCAGCCACGGCGCAGCCATCCGGGTGTGGGCCGGCCTGCGGGCAGGCAACATCGAACCGGACTTTGCCATCAAGCACGTGCTGGACAACACCGGAATCGTGGCGCTGGAAGGCGATCCCGACGGCGGCTGGGAGCTCATCCACTGGGACGACAGCCCTGTCGGCGGCCTGGCGCTGGCGGATCCGACGGCGGAGGACCCCACCGGCCGTCCGGCGTAGCGGGCCGGCCAGTCACCGGCGGGCGAAACCGGCTTGCCGGGACTGGACTGCTCACCTCAACGCGGCGATGATGAAATGAGGCGTGGGGACAGGATGGTCGGCCGCGGCATGCGGTTGATCCCGCGCCGTGGAGGCGCAGAATCATGTCAGGCAAATCGGTACACCCGGGGCATGCGCCCGGAAGCGTTTTCCCCGGCTTCGATAAACAGTTCCTCGCGGCGTACTACGAGCACACGGCGCCCGAGGACCTTCAAGGCTACAGTCCCGAAAACCTGGAGCAGCGGGCCCGGCACCATGCGGAACTGGCGGAGAGCCGCCCGGCAGGCACGGCGGCCGTCGGCATCCTGAACGAAGGCGAAGCCAGCGTCCTGCTGGTCGTTGCCGACGCCTTACCGCACTTGCTCCATTCGCTCACTGCGGAGCTGACCCGCCGCAACGAGTCCATCCGGTTGCTGGTGCATCCCAATTTCCTGGTGCGGCGGGAACCACAAACGGACCGCTTGTTGGAAGTACAGCCCGGGTCCCCGCAGACCGGATCGACGGGCCGAATCATCGGCACAGCGCCGCCCGGCACGGCGGCGCCCGGCTCCGCCCAGTACCCGCCGGATTGGTCGTCCGAAACCTGGATCGCGGCGGAAATAGGCCGCCTGCCGGGGTCGCGTGCCACCGAGGAGCTCACGGACAACGTGCGGCGTGTCCTGGCGGACGTCCAGTTGGTTGCTGATGACGCCCCCGCCATCCACGCCAGTCTCGCCCGCGCCATCAGCTCCCTGGACCGGCTGCCCGCTGGCACGGTTCCTACTCCGGAGCAGCTCGGTGAGCTCCTGGACTGGCTGGACCGCGGCAACTTCACGTTTTTGGGATACGGCGAATATGAATACCCGACGACGGAGGGCACGGATGTAGTGACGGTGCGTCCCGGCACGGGGCTGGGCCTGCTCAGGGACGGGCGGCCGGAGGCCCGCCAGCCCGTTACGGGGCTGCCGCATCCGCAGGTTCTCACGCTCTCCATTTCGGATCTGAGATCGTCCGTCCCGCGCCCGGCTTACCTGGATGAAATCCTCGTCCGGACCTTCGGCAGCGCCGGCACGGCCACGGGAGAAGTCCGGTTTGTGGGCCTCTTCGCCCCGGGCGCCACGGGCCGGTCTGTGCGGCGCATCCCGGTCATCCGGGACAAAGTGCGCGCCGTCCAGGAGCGCTTCGGCTTCACCGAGGCGTCCCATCCCGGCAAACAGCTTCTCGCCGTCCTCGAATCCTTCCCCTTGGACGAGCTGTTCCACCGGGACCTCGACGAACTTTCCGGGCTTGCCCGCGAGATCCTGCTCCTGCAGGCACACCACCAGACACGGGTGTTCCTGCGCGCTGACAGCTACGGCCGCTTCATGACCGCCCTGGTGTTCCTCCCCCGGCACAGGTACAGCACGGCCGTCCGCCTCCGGATCGAACACGAGCTCAAACAGGCGTTCGGCTCCTCCTCGCTCGAATTCGAAGTCCGGCTGAGCGAATCCCCAATGGCCCGCGTGTTCTTCCGGATACTGCTGCCTGCCGGCGGGATGCCCGACGTCGATCCCGCTGCAGTGGAGCGGAGCATTATCAGCGCAACGCGGACCTGGGCCGAGGGCCTGGACGAGGCGCTCCGTAACAGGTTGCCGGCCGGGGAGGCGAGCCGGTTGTCGGCTCTTTGGTCCGCCGCCTTCCCGGCCAGCTACAAGGCTGATTTCGAAGTCGAGGATGCCGTCGAAGATATCCTGCAGTTCGAGCAGTTCGATCTCGACGGCGCCGGTGGACGACCGCTGAACGATCCGCAACTGTCCGTTTATGTGCGCACTGCCGCGTCCGCGAACCTGGCCGAAGACGCACGGATCCGGCTCTACCTGACCACCGCTTATAGCTTGACGCGCATCCTGCCGTTCTTCCATAACCTCGGACTCGAGGTCCTGAACCAACGGCCCTTCGATGTGGTGCGCGGGAACGACTGGCCTTTGTTCCTCTATGACCTTGGCGTCCGGTATCCGGCCGGCGTGGATCCCGCCCGGACCAGCGCCCTGCTGGGGGACGCCTTCGGAGCCGCCATGCGCGGGGACTCGGAATCGGACCGCTTTGACGGCCTTGTCCTTCGCGAAGGCATTCCATGGCGCGAGGCGGCGGTCCTGCGCAGCTATGCCAAGTACCTGCAGCAACTGGGCACCATGACTTCATACGGTTTCATGGCCGATACGCTGCTGGCCAACGTCCGGGCAACCCACGGGCTTCTGGCACTGTTCCGGGCCAAGTTTGACCCCGATCTTCGGGCCCCAGGCCGGTTGGGAGACACCGAGGCAGCCCGGAAGGAATTGCTGGCCGCGATCGAGGAAATTCCCGTCCTCGACGCCGACCGGCTGCTGCGCACCTTCATGAACCTGGTGGAATCCACGCTCCGCACCAACTACTACCAGAACAGGCCCCACCTGAGCTTCAAACTGAGCCCCTCCGCTATTGCGAGTGCGCCATTTCCCCGTCCCAAGTATGAAATTTGGGTGTACGCACCCCGCGTGGAAGGCGTCCACCTGCGCTTCGGGGAACTGGCCCGCGGCGGGCTGCGCTGGTCGGACCGAAGCGAGGATTTCCGCACCGAAGTCCTTGGCCTGGTCAAGGCGCAGAACGTGAAGAACTCGGTGATCGTGCCCACCGGCGCCAAGGGCGGTTTTTATCCCAAACAGTTGCCTGACCCGTCCTTGGACCGCGACGCCTGGCTGACGGAGGGCCTGGAATGCTACCGGATCTTCGTCCGCGGGCTGCTGGACGTGACCGACAACCTGGTCACCACCGCACACGGCGAAACAGTGGTGCCTCCGGCGCGCGTGGTGCGGCACGACGTCGACGACTACTACCTTGTGGTGGCGGCGGACAAGGGAACAGCGTCATTTTCCGACGCTGCGAACGCGGTGGCCGAGGAGTACGGCTTCTGGCTGGGCGATGCCTTCGCTTCCGGCGGGACCGTGGGCTATGACCATAAGCAGATGGGCATCACGGCACGCGGGGCCTGGGAATCGGTGAAACACCATTTCCGCGAACTCGGGATGGACTGCCAGGAAGAGGACTTCACAGTTGCCGGCATCGGCGATATGAGCGGCGACGTCTTCGGAAACGGAATGCTTCTGTCCCGCCACATCCGGCTCGTGGCTGCATTCGATCACAGGCACATCTTCCTTGACCCGACGCCGGAGGCGGGGTCCTCGTTCGAGGAGCGGAGGCGGCTCTTTGCCCTCCCCCGCTCATCCTGGGCGGATTACGATCCAACCCTGATCAGCGCGGGCGGTGGTGTCCACTCCCGCCGGGCGAAGGCCATCAGCATCACCGAACAGGTCCGGAGCTCTCTCGGCCTGGACCCTGGCACCGTGTCCCTGCCACCCCACGCGCTGCTTCAGGCCATCCTCCGGGCGCCCGTGGACCTGCTGTACAACGGCGGCATCGGAACCTACATCAAGGCATCGTCAGAGGGCAACGCCGAGGTTGGCGACAAAGCGAACGACCCCATCAGGGTCAACGGCAATGAGGTGCGGGCAAAGATCGTCGTCGAGGGCGGGAACCTGGGAATCACGCAGCTCGGGCGGATTGAGGCCGCCCTGTCCGGCGTCCAGCTCAATACCGATGCGATCGACAACTCAGCCGGAGTTGACTGCTCGGATCGTGAGGTCAACATCAAGATCTTCGTGGACCGGATGATCGCGGCGGGAAAGATGCCGACGGCGGAACGCGCCGATTTCCTGCATTCCCTCACGGACGAGGTGGCCCGCCTTGTTCTGGCCAATAACGTGGACCAGAACGTCTTGCTCTTCAACGACCGGCACCTGGGACTGGAGTGGAGCCCGGGCTTCGAGCGGACCATGGACTGGCTCGAGAACGCCACCGACCTCGACCGCAGGCTGGAGGGCCTGCCAAGCAGCAAACAGCTCCGGGCACGGCTGAAGTCAGGTGAGGCCCTGACCGCGCCGGAACTGTCGGTGCTGGCCGCCTACGCCAAGATCGAACTGGCAGCCGAGCTCAACGCCAGCGACCTTGCCGACGACCCGTGGTTCCGGCGCGTCCTCAGCGGCTATTTCCCGCGCCAGCTTTCCGAACGCTTTGAAGCAGAACTGGAGGACCATCCGCTGCGCCGACAGATCGTGTGCACAGTAGTGGCCAACGACATGATCAACCTCGGCGGAATCACGTTCGCCTTCCGCGCCATCGAGGAAACCACGGCGACGGCCCCCAGTGTTGCCAAGGCCTTTGTGGTGGCGCGGGAAGCCTACGACCTGCCGTGGATCGTCAACCGGCTGGCGGCACTCCCCGCCGGATATCCCAACGAACACGTTGCCGAAGCGACCCTGCACATGCGCAGGGTCCTCGACCGGGCCACGCGGTGGTACGTGACGCACGACCATCGCGACCAGCCCGTGGACGCGGCCTTGGGTCGGATCATGCCCACCATGGAACTACTGCGGACCTGCACCGTGGACTACCTCCGCGGCTCGGACCTGGATCGTGTGCAAGGAAGGCTCGCGCACTGGGACGCCGTGGGGATGCCCCGTGAGCTGGGCCTGCGTGCCTCCGACCTGCTGGAGAGTTTCGGGCTGCTGGACATCTCCCTGATCTCCGAACAAGTGCGCGAACCGATCGCCACCATCGCCGATCTGTATTGGGCGGTTTTCCAGCGGATCGGCGCCGCGAACCTCCTGCTCAGCATCACCGACCTGCCGCGGCAGAGCCGCTGGGAGGCCCTCGCGCGGGCCGCCCTGCGCGATGATGTCTATTCCGCAGTGGCGGACATGACCGTCTCGGTGATGGAAACCACCCAGGGCCTTGGCGCCGCAGACGCCGGCACATCCGATACCGTGGAGCGCATCGTAGAGTGGGAACGCGGGCACCAGGAGCAGCTCGCACGGATCAAGGACACCTTCGCGGAAGTGACCAAACCGGGGCAGGTCGATATCGCCTCAATCTCCGTGGCGCTGAAACTCCTGCGGACACTGGTGCGGCGCTAAGCTGTGGCCGCCGCCAGGTCCGCCGGGAAGTCGAGCCGTAGGCAGCAACCGCAGGCCCTCCATCCACAGTTCTCCCGAACCTTACCGGCAGGAAACACGGCCGAAACCGCCGGCGCCTAGCCTTAGACTGCATAACACTTCGGCGAATCGAGGCAGTCATGCAGACCAATCCGCGGCTCAACATCCGTCAGGTCACCTGGGCGAACCCCGTCGGCGCGGACCTGAGGGCCGCCCAGCAGGCAGAACTCGAGGCCCGCTTCGGCCGGCCCGACCACGAGCCCGGGCCGCCGCCGTCGGAAGCGGACACGGCGGTGTTCCTGGTGGCGCACGACAAAGCCTCAGGCCAGCCGGTCGGCTGCGGCGGCCTTCGCATGCTGGACGCCCAGACCGCCGAAATCAAGCGCCTCTATGTGCTGCCCTACACCCGCGGCTCAGGGGTGGCGAGCTCCATCCTCGCGGCCCTCGAAGCCCACGCCCACGCCCTGGGGATCACCACGCTGACGGCGGAAGCCGGCTCGGTGCAAACCGACGGGCGGCAGTTCTACGAGAACTCGGGCTTTGTGTCCGTGCCGAACTTCGGGCCGTATGTCGGCGTGGTGCACTCGTACTGCTACGCGAAGCCGATCGATTCGCACAGCGCCGCGCACACCGCCATGGCCTGAGGCCGTCACACAACGCCGCCCGTCACGGAGTCGGCTAACCTCGCACTATGGAATCGGCCGACATCACTTTCCGCACCCGCAAATGGGTGCGGCCCGAGGACCTCAACGCCAACGGCACCCTGTTCGGCGGGAGCCTGCTGAAGTGGATCGACGAAGAGGCGGCCATTTACGCCATCCTGCAGCTGGGCAACGGCCGGGCCGTCACCAAGTACATCTCCGAAATCAACTTCGTCAGCTCCGCCGTCCAGGGCGACCTGATCGAAATGGGCCTGACCGCGACCCGCTTCGGCCGGACATCGCTGACCATGCGGGCCGAAGTCCGGAACATGATCACGCGCCGGAGCATCCTCACCATTGATGAGATCGTCTTCGTGAACCTGAGCCCGTCGGGGAAGCCCGAGCCGCACGGCTACACCGAAATCACCTATGACCGGGACCGGATTCCGACGCACCACCTGACCGAGACCCTGGACCAGGACTAGCCAAGCCCAGCAGCGCGTCCCGTACAGGCTGACCACGTTCGGCCAGGGCCAGCCGCATCACCCCCGACGACGCCGCCCGCAGCGCCTGCGTGCGCAGGAGGCGCGCCCGGTTATAGGCCCTCAGTGCCTCGTCCACGGGCCGGGTGTTGAGAAGCTCCGCAAGGGTCACGGCATCGACCAGCGCTTCACAGGCCCCCCGGCCAAGATTCGGGGTCATCGCGTGGGCGGCATCGCCGACGAGGGCTACCCTTCGGCGGACGTAGCTGCAAAGCGGCGGCGTCGTCCAGACCCGCTGCACCAGGGATGTCTGCGGTACTGCCGCGGCCAGGACCTCGAGGATCCCCGGTGAGTAGCCTGCGTAGCGGGCGCGTGTTTCTGCCAGGGCGGCGGCGACATCCAGGCTCCCGGGACGTGCCCCGGAGCGGAACGCCGCGTACCAGTTGGTCCCGGCCGCCGCGGGACCAATCCCGAACAGCTGCCCGCGGCCCCAGTATTCGCCCGTGTGCCCGCACCACAGCCGCCCGGGAACCACGCCGCGGACCGCGAGATACGGTGTGGGCCGCGCCCCGGAGCGGGCGCCCCAGCAGCTGCGCGGACCGAGCTGTGGACGCCGTCGGAGCCCACCACAAGGCCGGCGGGGCCGGGCCGGACGATGTCGATGCGGCCGGATGCCCGGCCCACGCTGACCGGAACGGCGGCGTCCAGCAGCCGGATGAGGTCAACCCGGGAAACGCCGATCAGTCCTGGCGCCTGTGCCGCTGTCCATGGCTTGCCGGAAGCCGCACGGACACTCATGCCCTCGATCACCGGGCTGGCCTCCCGGACCGCGTCCAGGATTCCCAGGCGGCCAAGGGCCCGCTGGGCCGCGGGCCACACCGCAAGGGAAGTTCCGACGGTCGGGAGTCCGTCGCGTTGCTCGTGGACGGTGACGTCGAACCGTGCGGGATCGAGGCGGGCTGCCAGGGCCAGCCCGGCGATGCCGCCGCCGATGACGGAAACCGCCTGCCGGCCGGGATCAGGCGGCGCCGGTTCGGTCACGTCCAGAATTCGTCTGCCTTGGCCGTGTCCTCGAAGAATTCCCGCCCTTCGGTGATCTTTCCGTCGCGGACCACAAACGTGATGACGGTGGCCAGGTCCAGGGTCTTGCCGTTGTTCTCCCCGCGGGTTTGCTGGATCGCGACGGTGTGGTTTTCCCCGCCCACGATGTCCTCGAGGTCCGCTTGGAAGTTACCGTGGGTGCGCGCTCCCAACTCGCCGAAGTACGCCAGGATCGCGTCCCTGCCCTGTTTGGTTCCGGAAAGCACGCCGCTTCCGGGAACGTACCAGACAGCGTCCTCCGCGAACATGTCGCTGAGGGTAGCCATATCCCCTGCGTTGAACGCCGTGTACCCTCGCCGGACCAGTTCAACATTCTCTGCGGTTCCCATGATCGGACACCTCTCCGTCATCCTTGTCGGGCCATGCTGGGACGGTTAAAGGCTAGCCCTGGCCCCGGCACGTGTCGACGGAAATCTGTCTTCAGACCAGGGCTTCTGCCGGAGCCCTAGCGGGCTCCGGGCCAGCCGGTGTAGGCCTCCGCGAGGTAGGCGCGGCCGTGGCGGGAGGACACCACGGAATGAAGTTCGCCGAGCTGGCGGGCGCGGGAGAAGTCGTCGGCGTCGGCGGAGGTGTGCAGCATGGAGGTCATCCAGTATGAGAACTGCTGGGCCTTCCACACCCGGTTCAGGGCGCGGTCGCTGTAGGCGTCCAGGAGCACGGTGGAGCCGGTGGAGTAGAAGCTGTCGAAGCCCTCAAACAGGACCTTGACATCGTTCAGCGCCAGGTTCAGGCCCTTGGCCCCAGTGGGCGGCACGGTGTGCGCGGCGTCGCCGGCGAGGAACAGGTTGCCGTGCCGCATGGGGGCGTGGACAAAGCTGCGGAACTTCAGGACCGTCTTGTCGATCACCGGTCCTTCCTTGACCTCGAAGCCGTTGCCGTTGACGCGGCTGCGGAAGGCGTCCCAGATGCGGTCGTCATCCCAGTTGTTGACGTCCTCGTTGGGGTCGCACTGGAAGTACATCCGCTGGACCGACTCGGTGCGCTGGCTGATCAGGGCGAAGCCGTTTTCCGAGTTGGCGTAGATCAGCTCGTCGGAGCTGCGCGGCGCCTCGGCCAGGATGCCGAACCAGGCGAAGGGGTATTCGTGGAAGTACCACTTGCGCTGCGCCTCCGGAATCTGGAAGCGGCAGTGGCTGCGCGAACCGTCGGCACCGGCGATGAAATCGGCCTGGAGTTCGTACTCGACGCCGTCAGCATCCGTAAACCAGACCTTGGGCTTGGCTTCGATGTCATGAATGGTGGTGTCCGTGACGGCGTACCGGACGTCCCCACCGTCGGCCTTCCGGCGTGCGGAGAGGTCCAGGAACACGTCCGTCTGCGGGTAGAGCCACACCGATTCCCCAACCAGGTCCTGGAAGTCGATCCGGTGGCTTTCGCCGTTGAAGCGCAGTTCGATTCCGTCATGCCGGTCGCCGTCGCGCAGCACCCGGTCGGAGACGCCGCTGTCGACGAGCATGTTGACCGAGCCGTGCTCCAGGATGCCGGCCCGCACCGTCTCGGAAATCTCCTGGTGGGTGCGGATCTCGAGGACGGTGGATTCAATGCCGGCCTTGGCCAGCAGGTGGGACAGCATGAGCCCGGCCGGGCCGGCACCCATGATCGCTACCTGGGTGTTGATGACTTTTCGCTGTGCCATGTTCATCTCGCTTCGTTGCGGGGTTGGGGCGGTCAGGGACCGGGGGCCGTTTTGGTCTTCCGGCTAACAGTGTGCTCCCCAAGGCGTGATGGGCGTTACATCAATTCCGCTGAATGGAATGAGAGGCTCTCGCGGGACTCGCCGAGCCGCCGCCCGATCCCGCGGGCCGCGGTCTGCAGGGCGGGAACGAGCGCCTGCAGGCGCACCTCGCGAAGGGGAACGACGACGCCGAGGGCCGCCACGGCGAGCCTCCTGCGGTCCAGTACGGGCACGGCGATCCCCCACGTGTCCGGGTCGACGACGCCGGCCAGCTGCGCATAGCCCTGATGGGCCGCTTCGCCCAGGAGGGCGCGGAGGTCCGCCAGGGCCAGCCGGCCGGTCGGATCGCTAAACCCTTCGAGGTACTCGGCCTGGACGTTGCGGGGCTGGTTGGCCATGAGCACCAGCCCGGCGGAGGACACGTGCACGGGCATCCGGCCGGCCACCTGCGCACGGTTGGCGACCGAGCCGCGGCGGGACAGCCGCTCCACAAAGAGCACTTCCTGGCCGTCCAGCACGGCGAGGTTCACGTTTTGGTTGAGCACCTGCTGGATGTCCTCCATGAGCGGCAGGGCGGCCTGGCGGAGTTCAAGCGTGGGGGAACTGCGGTTAGCGAGCTCCCAGAGCCGCAGGCCCAGGCTGACTGAGCCACCGGGAGCGACTTCAAGCAGGCCGTGCCCGGCCAGCTGCCGGACGAGCCTGTGCGCGGTGGTCAGCGGGAGTTCCGCCCGCGCGGCCAGCTCCGAGAGCTGCAAAGCCGTGACACCCTCCGGGAAGGCGGCAATCAGCCGCAGGATCCGGTCCACCACCGAATCGCCGGAGTTTGAATTGGCCACGCCCCTCCTTCCATTGAACGGTTTTTAGTGTCCCACGCAACACTCCCGGGTGATAGAACTCTCACAATAGGAAGAGTCCGACCTACACCGCCGGGCACGCGGAATCACGTAAATACTAGCGCTGAGGTAGCAATGTCAATGTCGTCATTGGGAAACAAATCACGGTGGCCCGTGTGGCTCTGCTGGCTGGCCATGGTGCTGGACGGCTTTGATCTGGTGGTGCTTGGCACGGTCATCCCGACCCTGATTAAGTCGCAGGAACTTGGCTTCGACGCAGTCGGGGCGACGTTCGCGGCGACCATCTCCCTGGTGGGCGTGGGGCTCGGCGCGCTCTTCATCGCGCCGCTCTCGGACCGCCTCGGCCGGCGAAACCTGCTGGTGGCCTGCGTGACGTGGTTTTCCATCTTTACGATTGCGGTCGTCTTCGCACCGAACGTGGCATGGTTCAGCGCGTTCCGGCTGCTCGCCGGCCTTGGCCTGGGCGCCTGCCTGCCCGCCGCACTGGCCTACATGAACGACTACGCGCCTGCCGGGACGGCTGGAAAGTCCACCACCCGGACCATGACGGGATATCACGTCGGCGCCGTGGCCACGGCGTTCCTGGCCATCATGGTCATTCCAAGCTGGCGGACCATGTTCGTGGTGGGTGGCCTGGCAGGCTTTGCCCTGGTCCCCTTCCTGTGGTTCAAGCTTCCGGAGACACTGCCGCCGGTCCACCACATCCCCGCAGCCGCAAAGTCCCCGGCCGCCACGTCCCCGGCCGTCAACCCGGCGCTCACCCCGGACAGCGCTGTGGCCGCCCCGGCGGAGGAACGCGCCAGCTTCCGGGACCTTGGCCGCAAGCCCTACCCGATGATCGCCGCCGGCGTGGCCGTGGCGTCCTTCATGGGGCTGCTGCTGGTCTACGGCCTGAACACCTGGCTGCCGCAGCTCATGGCCTCCGCCGGCTACAGCCTGAACGCCGGCCTCGCCCTGCTCCTGGTCCTGAACGTGGGCGCTGTGGTGGGCCTCCTGATCGCCGGGGTCCTCGCGGACCGGCACGGCACCAAGAGGATCGTCCTGCTCTGGTTTGGCCTCTCCGCCGTGTTCCTCGCCGCGCTCAGCATCCAGATCCAGAATGAAGTGGTGCTCTATGCCGCCGTCTTTGTCACCGGCGTGTTCGTCTTCAGCTCCCAGGTCCTGGTCTATGCCTGGGTCAGCCAGCTCTTCCCGGTCCGGCTCCGCGGCACCGCGCTGGGCTTCGCCGCCGGCGTGGGCAGGCTGGGAGCCATTTTGGGCCCCGCCGTCACCGGCGCGCTGGTCGCCGCCGGCATCGCCTACCCGTGGGGCTTCTACGTTTTCGCCGCCGCCGCACTCCTGGCGGTCCTCGCCCTCGCCTTCGTCCCGCAGACCGTGCCGGCAGTGTCCCGCACCGGCGCCGGCGTCGGGCACTCCTAGGAGACGCGCCCGGGGGTCCTCGCCCCGCGGCGGCCCCTGAGGCCGCGCCACGCGCCGGGCGCCAGCACGACGGCGATGCCGACGGCGGCACCGATGACGGTCTCCACGATTCTGTCGCGGAGCAGGATGCCGGGCGGCACGGGTGCCACGAGAAGCGTGGAGATCAGCGCCAGCGGCGTGACGAAAACCTGCGCCAACATGTACTGCCGCGCGATGAACATCTCGGCGCCGAACTGGCACGCGGCAATCACCAGCACCGTCTGCCAGGGCGTCGGCTGCAGGAGCAGGATTCCGGCGAGCAGCACCAACCCCAAGGCAGTGCCCGCGATCCGTTGCAGGCCACGGCTCACGCGGTGCCGGGTGGTATGGCCCACGAGCGGAACGACGGCGGCCACCATCGCCCAGTAATTGTGGCCAATTCCAAGCCATTCCCCGGCCAGGGTACCCAGCGTTCCCGCCACGCCTGCCGCCACGAGGTAGCCCACGCTTTCGTGCCAGGCGACGCGTTTCTCCTGCGGTGTAAGGGCCGCAGGCCTCGGATTCACCCACGGGGTCCGGTGGCTCCGCGCCACCCGCGAGGACTGGCCGAGCAGCAGGGAGAAAGCGACCGTGAGTACCGCCACGAGCATGCACTGCCACAGCGGCGGCTGGTTGGGGATCGACGCGATGGCCGCGAACGCAAAGATATGGAACAGCGAACCCGCGGGACGCAGGCGCCACCACGCGACAACCAGGGAGCAGCCCCAGGCGATCACCGTGGTAGTCCCGACCAGGACCCAGGCGGTGCCTGCCGCGGAAAGCCCGGCAAGAGCGTCCACACGCGCTGTGAGGGCGGCCAGGAACATCACCAGGAGCATCAGCCCACCGCCCCGCACCTGAAGAGTCAGCCGCCTGGCATGCGGCTCATTCCGGCCGTAAATCCCGGTGAAGGCGCCGAAGGAAGCGAAGATTGCCAGATCCAGGCGGTCAAGCAGCACCAGCGTGATCAGCGGAACAAAGACCCCCACGGCGCAGCGGAGGGCGACCTGGTGGTCCTTGTTGGCCGGAGCGATGGTGAACATCTCGGAGAACAGCTTCACAGCGCAAGCCTTACAGCCTCAGGCGCACAGCGAAATGCTTTCATGGGCGTGTTCTTCATGGGCAGGCTCTCACGGGTCGGGCGCCTCTCGTTGCAGTCGGAGTATTACGACGGCGGCGTTGGCATCCACCACGGAGTTTACGCCGGAACGGTACGGCGGCGGCATCGGAATCCGTTGATCGGGATCTGCCGGGCACCCAGCGAAGTGGTAGCGTCTATCGGTTGAATCAAGCCAGCAACGCACACCGGAGGTTCCCCATGCTCAAAGGATTCAAGGATTTCATCCTGCGCGGCAACGTGATCGAACTGTCCATCGCCGTCGTGGTCGGCACGGCCTTCACCGCCCTGGTCAGCGCCTTCACTTCCAACATCGTCAACCCGATCCTCGCTGCCGCCGGCGGCGTCGAGACCCAGGGTCTGGGCTTCCACGTTTGGCCGGGCAACGACAAGACCTTCGTGAACATCGGCGCCGTGGTGACCGCCTTCCTGACCTTCCTCATCACTGCCGCGGTGGTGTACTTCATCTTCGTGGCCCCGATGAACCGGATCAACCGGATGGTCAAGAACCGACTCAGCGCCGCCGAGCCCGAGGAAGAACCGATCCCGGCCGACACTGCGCTGCTGGCCGAGATCCGCGACTTGCTGGCCACGTTGGCCGGTCCGGAATCCGACGGCGGCCGCACCGGGGCCGGGGAGCACCCGGACGGGAACACGTCGGCCGTCCCTGCCGGCGTCGCAGCCCGCCGTCAGGCTTAGGACTCGCCCTATGGCGGGCGGGAGGTCCGGAGTACTTTGATGTAGACACCCCCGCCGCTCGGGCCTGGATGCCGAGGAGGAACATCGTGCCGGATGTTAACTGGAACCACGAGCTAGTGGATCAACTGGACTGGCATTTTGCCAATCAGGCCCGCCCGAGGCTGGACGGGTTGACTGACGACGAGTATTTTTGGGAGCCGGTTCCGGGCTGGAGTGTCCGGCGCAAGGACGCATCAACGCCCCCGACCGCGCCGGGTACGGGTGATTTCACCATTGATTTCAGCTACCCGGAGCCCGTTCCTGCTCCGGTGACGACCATTGCCTGGCGCCTGTGCCACATTCTGGTCGGCGTGCTGGGCGCGCGCACAGCATCACACTTTGGCGGTCCTGCCGTGGATTACCAGAATTTCGCCTACCCAGGCACGGCGGCCTTGGCACTGGCCCAAGTAGACGAGTATTACGCCCGGTGGATCCAGGGCGTGAAGAGCCTCAACGAGGCCGGTTTGGGGGCAGCCTGCGGTCCGTCCGAAGGTCCGTTCGCCGAGGCCCCCATGGCGGCACTGGTCCTGCACATCAACCGCGAGATGATCCACCACTTAGCCGAGGTCGCCCTGCTCCGCGACCTCTATGCGCACCGCCACTTGCTCTAACGCAGCCCCTAGGGCGCGTTGCTGCGAGCCTCCCTCCTGCCCGTCCGGTCCGAAACCGTCACCCGGCGGCAACCCGGCCGAAACAGCTGGCCGGAATCATAGGGATATGACGCGCAAAGCCCATGGCAAAGCCCAGTCCCCTGCCACCTCCGAGTTGAGCTGCGAAGTGTGCGGCCAGATGCCCGAACCGACCAAGGCGCGGCTGACGCTGGCCAATGTGGCCGTGATGCTTCCGATCGAATTGCTGGTGCACGCGGCGGTGGTGGAAACCCACCTGCCTTATGTTGCCAAGGTCCTGGTCCTGACCATGACCGCGACCATCCTGGTCATCTGGGTCGCCGAGCCCTCGGCGGCCCGGATGCTCAGGGGCTGGCTGCATGCCCCGGCCCTGCGCCACCGCAAACGGCTCGTCGCCGCGCCTGCCCTTTGGCGGGCGCGGACCGTCCTGAAAGACAAACCCGGGTCGCTGCAGAAACTGACGCAGGCCCTGGCCGGGTTGAACACGAACATCCTCAGCATTCATGTTCACCCCGTGGCCGGCGGTGTGCTGGACGAGTTCGTGCTCTCGGCACCGGGTGATGTCCGCGAAGCCGAACTGCTCCGGGCGCTGCGGGCGGGCGGCGGAGCGGATCCGCACGTCTGGCCGACCACCGCCCTGGCCATGGCCGACGGGCAAACCGGCGCGCTGAGCCTGGCTGCCCGGATCGCCGCCAGTCCGGAGGAGCTGCCGCTGGCCGTCGCGGAACTGCTGCGGGCACGGATCATCCCCGGACCGGCGGCTGGCAACGCCGAGGTGCCACCCCGGACGGGCGGGGACGGGACGGTCCTGAAAATCCCTACAGCGTGGCATGGGCCCATCACGTTTTCCCGGCCCGGCGAGCCGTTCACGCCTGCCGAATCCGCCCGCGCGCACCGGCTGGCCGAACTCGCTGAGATCCTGGCACACCGGCCGGCGGCGCGCTAGCCAGCCCGGGAAGCGGCCGGCCCGGAAAGCGGCTGGCCCGGGAAGCGGCCAGCCCGGGTCAGATGCCCGTCATCCGGATGGTGAGAGCGTCGTGCTCCACAGTGACGTTGAGGTGTTTGGCCTTGCCGAGGGGGTCACCGTCGAGCTGGAATTCCTGCTCGTGGGCGAGTTCGATTTCGGCTGACTTTCCGGCGAAGTATTCGACCGACGTGTTCTTGGCGTTCTTCCGGCCGAAGACGCCGGACAGCACATCCAGCCAGCCGAACCGGCCATGAGGGGCCAAAATCACGACGTCCAGGATGCCGTCGTCGACCTTGGCATCGGGGAAGATCTCCACGCCCCCCATGATCTTGCCGCAGTTGCCCACCATGACGCTGCGGATCCGGCGCCGCACGGCATGCTGGCCGTCAATGCTGATCTTCGCCCTGATCGGCTTGCCCGGCAGGTGCCGGATGCCAGCCTCGACATAGGCGAGCCAGCCCACGCGGTCTTTGAGTTCGTCCACAGTGTTGGCCATGATGGCGGCGTCATAGCCGAGACCGGCCATGACAAGGAAGATGTGCTCCTTCTCGGCATGGTCCAGCCTGACCTTGACCACGTCTACCTTGGTATCCGCGCCGCTGAGGACGTCGTAGCTGGCGGCCACGGGGTCGGTGATGTCGACGCCGAGGTTGCGGGCCAGCAGGTTGCCGGTCCCCAGGGGGACCAGTCCCATCGGCGTTCCGGTGCCGGCGAGGACCTCCGCCACGCAGCGGACCGTTCCGTCCCCGCCCGCCGCGATCACGACGTCGACTCCGGCATCCAGCGCCTCGCGGGCCTGGCCAATCCCGGTGTCCTCCTTGGTGGTCTCCAGCCACAGCGGCTCGGCCCAGCCCTGGGTCTCGCACAGGCGGAAGAACGAGGCACGGAAGCTTTTACCGGGAGATTTCATGGGGTTGATAACCACGGCGGCGCGCCGGGACGCTGCGTTGTCCGGGGTCTCCGGAGTCGCGGTGTTGTTCTCTGTCATGGCGTCCTTAGGGCAATGGGGCGAAAGAGTACCCGAACTGAAATCCTAGCCGCAGTGCCCGCGTAACCTCCGCAGGGCCGGCGCAAATCGTGGACGCGCGCTCCGCCACCTCACTAGACTGGGCTTCGTGATGTTCCGGAGGCTGCGCTCCGGACGCCGAAAGCGGGGGCAGATGACTGAACCAGAGAAGTATTCAGCAACGGCTGAATCATCCAGTATGGATCCTCACGACTGGGGCCGGGCCATGGCACTGGCGCTCACGCGGCTGGCCGAGCAGGTAGCGCCCGGAGACAGCGACGACATCCATGCCCTGGTGGTGGGCAGGAACTTTCACCTGAAAATCAGTGACGAGCCCGGGGGCGTCAAGATCACGGTTTCCACCGAACCCATCCCAGACCCCGCTCCCTGACGGTCCCCTTCCCGGGCGTCACGTCAGGACAGTGTTTCACCGTCCCGAGGTCAGGTCCTCGGAGATGACTTCCGCCGTGGCTACCGTCGCCTCGCGCACGGCCTTGAGGTAGGCCTCGGGGTCGGCCTGCGTGGACACCGTCTGGGCCTGCAGCGAGACGTTGATCGCCGCTACCACCTTGGGCCCGTCATGGACCGGCGCCGCAATGGACATCAGCCCCAGCTCCAGTTCCTGATCCAACAGGCACCAGCCCTGGGCGCGGACCGTATCCAGCTCCGCCAGAAGGGCAGCCCGCGTTCCGATGGCTCCCGGCGTGAGGGGCCGGATCTCTGTGGCCGCGAGATAGTCTTCCAGCTTCGCCGGCGGCAGGGCCGCGAGCAGCACCCTGCCCATGGACGTCGCGTAGGCCGGGAAACGGGTGCCCACCGTAATGCCGACCGTCATGATCCGCCGGGTGGACACCCGGGCGATGTAGGCGATGTCGGCGCCCTCGAGCACCGCGGCCGACGTCGACTCCCCCAGTTCGAGCGAGAGCTCCTCCAGGTGCGGCTGGGCCAGCTGCGGCAGGGACAGCCCGGACAGGTAGGCGTAGCCGAGCTGAAGTACCTTGGCGGTCAGGGCGAAGATCTTGCCGTCCGTGCGGACATAGCCCAACTCCGCGAGCGTGTGCAGGAACCGCCTGGCCGTGGCCCGGGTCAGTTCGGTCCGGGCCGCCACCTCGGTCAGGGTCATCTTGGGGTGCTCTGTGTCAAAGGCACGGATCACGGCGAGCCCGCGCGCCAGCGACTGCACGTACTGGTCGCTGGCCGCGGGCGCGCCGCCGCTCTTGGCTGGCTCAATCATTTCTCGCCTCTCGGTCCCGCATCACTTTAGCGGGGCGCAGGTTATCCGGCCGCAGGACTGTCAGCTTGGGTCCGCCGCCCGGAGGGGTACCGGGACCACGGCCTGAAGTTCCTCGAGCGTGCAGCCGAACGTCTCGCGCACCTGGACGCCGCCGGGTCCGGTCAGGAAGACGGCCTTGTCGGTGTAGACGCGGGTCACGCAGCCGATCCCGGTGAGCGGGTAGGTGCACGCCTCGACGAGCTTGGACACGCCGTCGCGGGTCAGGAGCGTCATCATAACGAAGACGTCCTTGGCGCCGGTGGCGAGGTCCATGGCGCCGCCGACGGCGGGGATCGCGTCCGGCGCCCCGGTGTGCCAGTTGGCGAGGTCTCCGGTGGCCGAGACCTGGAAGGCGCCGAGCACGCAGATGTCCAGGTGCCCGCCGCGCATGATCGCGAAGGAGTCCGCATGGTGGAAGTAGGACGCCCCGGGAAGCTCCGTCACGGGGATCTTCCCGGCGTTGATGAGGTCCCCGTCGATCTGGTCCCCGGTGGCTTCCGGGCCCATGCCGAGCATGCCGTTCTCGGTGTGGAGCGTGATGTTCTGCTCCGGCTCGAGATAGTTGGAGACCAGGGTGGGCTGGCCGATGCCGAGGTTCACGAACGATCCGGGCTGGATGTCGCGGGCCACGAGGCGGGCGAGGTCGTCGCGGCCCAGCGGCTTGTCGGATGCCTGGATGCCGGTCCGGACACCCGGCTGGTCATTGGTCGGGATGCTCATCTCAAGCCACGCTTTCTGTCTTGCCTGCGGCTGCGGCCACGCGGACGATGCTGTTGACGTAGATTCCGGGGGTCACGATGACTTCCGGGTCCAGGCCGCCGGTGGGCACGATCTCGGATACCTGGACGATGGTGTGTTTCGCGGCGGCGGCCATGATGGGACCGAAGTTCCGGGCCGTCTTGCGATAGACGAGATTGCCCCTGCCGTCCGCCGTGAGGGCCTTGATGAGGGCGACGTCGGCGTGGATGGGGGTCTCGAACACCTGCCACTTGCCGTCCAGGTAGCGGGTTTCCTTGCCCTCGGCGAGCATGGTGCCATAGCCGGTGGGCGTGAAGAAACCGCCGATCCCTGCGCCGGCGGCACGGATCCGCTCAGCGAGGTTCCCCTGCGGGACCAGCTCGAGTTCGATCTCGCCGGCGCGGTACTTGGCGTCGAAATGCCAGGAGTCGGACTGCCGCGGGAAAGAGCAGATCACTTTCTTCACCCGGCCCTCCTTGATCAGCAGGGCCAGGCCCTGATCGCCCTGGCCGGCGTTGTTGTTCACCACGGTCAGGTCGGTGGCGCCGCACTCCAGCAGCGCGTCGATCAGTTCGAACGGCTGCCCGGCGTTGCCGAAGCCCCCGATCATAACCGTGGAGCCGTCCTTGATGCCGGCGACGGCCTCACCGACGGTGTCAATGAAATTAAGCATGACCTTTGCCTTCCCTATGCCGATGCGCCGGCGGTGACGTTTTCGAGCACGACGGCCAGGCCCTGCCCGACGCCGATGCAGATCGCGGCGACGCCCCAGCGCTGCCCGGAAGCCTGCAGGGACCGGGCCAGGGTGCCCAGGATGCGGGTTCCGGAGGCGCCGAGCGGGTGGCCCATGGCGATCGCGCCGCCGTGCCGGTTCACGATCGCGGGGTCGATGCCCCAAGCGTTGATACAGGCCAGGGACTGCGCGGCGAACGCCTCGTTCAGCTCGACGGCGCCGACCTGGTCCCAGCCGATGCCGGCCTTCGCGAGGGCCTTGTTCGCGGCCTCGACCGGGGCGTAGCCGAAGTACTGCGGGTCGTTGGCGTGCGCGCCGCGCCCGGCGATCCGGGCCAGCGGGTCCAGGCCGAGGATCCCGGCGGCGGCCTCGGAGCCGAGCCAGGCCGCGGACGCGCCGTCGGAGAGCGGGGAGGCGTTCCCGGCGGTGACGGTGCCGTTCTCGGCCCGGAAGACGGTTTTGAGCCCGGCGAGCTTTTGCGCCGAGGACCCGGCCCGGATGCCCTCGTCGCGGACCAGGTCCGTGCCCGGGACCGGGGCGACGAGGTTGTCGTAGAAGCCCTCGTCCCACGCCTTGGCGGCCAGGTTGTGCGAGTTGGCGGCGAATTCGTCCTGCGCCTCGCGGCCCACGCCGTATCTTTCGGCCAGCCGTTCGGTGGCCTCGCCCAGGGAAATGGTCCACTCCTTCGGCATGGCCTGGTTCACCAGCCGCCAGCCCAGCGTGGTGGAAGCCAGAGCCAGGTCCCCGGCCGGGTACGGTTTCTCGGTCTTGGGCAGCACCCACGGGGCGCGGGACATGGATTCGGCGCCGCCGACCAGCATGAGCTCGGCGTCGCCGGTGTTGATCTGCCGGGACGCGATGATCGCCGCGTCCAGGGACGAGCCGCACAGCCGGTTGACCGTGGTGCCCGGGACCGAGACCGGCAGCCCGGCCAGCAGGGTGCCCATCCGGGCGATGTTGCGGTTTTCCTCCCCGGCGCCGTTGGCGTTGCCGAACACCACCTCATCGATCCGCTCCACGTCCAGCCCCGGGGCGCGCTTCACCGCTTCCCGGATCACGTGCGCAGCGAGATCGTCCGGCCGGACCCCGGCCAGGCCGGAACCGAACTTCCCGAACGGGGTCCTCACGGCGTCGTACAAAAAGGCCTGATTCATGGGTTCTTGTCCATTTCTGCCTCGCCCATGGCTGTGTTGTCCATCGATTGGAACACCTGCTGGGCGGTCTTGAAGGCGGTGTTGGCGGAGGGGACCCCGCAGTAGATGGCGGTCTGGAGCAGGATTTCCTTGATCTCGTCCCGGCTCAGGCCGTTGGTGATGGCCGCGCGGATGTGCATGGCCAGTTCTTCCCAGTGCCCGTGTGCCACCATGGCGGTAAGGGTGACGGCTGAGCGCATCTGGCGGCTGATCCCGGGCCGGGTCCAGATGCCGCCCCAGGCGATCCGGGTGATCATGTCCTGGAAGTCCTCGGTGAAGGAATCCTTGTTGGCGTTGGCGCGGTCCACGTGCGCGGCGCCAAGCACCTCGCGGCGGACTTTCATGCCGCCGTCGTAGATTTCCTGGCTGGTCGCGCCGGGCTGGACCACACCATTGCGTTCGGGCCCGTTGCGTTCGGAGCCGGTCATGCGCCCGCTCCCTGGGTCTCGGTCCAGGCGATGAGGCCCTTCAGCAGCTCGGCGATGTGGCCCGGCGCCTCGAAGGGCGCCAGGTGTGCCACGCCCTCCAGGCTGACGGCCGTGGCCGTGCCGCCGCCGGAGGTGATGCCCGCGGCGACTTCCTCGGCCATGGACGGCGGGGCGACGGCGTCCATGGCACCGGCAACCACCTGCGTGGGGACGCGGATGGTGCCGAGCTGGTCCCGCACGTCGAAGCCGGCCAGGGCCTCACAGCAGAAGGCGTAGCTGAAGCGGTCGGCGTCCCGGAGGGTGTGCAGGAGCCGGCTGCTGAGTTCGGGCTGGCTCTCCATGAACCCCGGGGCGAACCAGCGCTCCGCGGACCCTTGGATCATCACCGGGGTTCCCTGCGTGCGGACGGTTTCGGCTCGCTCCAGCCAGCCCTCTGGCGTGCCGAGCTTCGCGCCGGAGCACTGCACGGACAGGCTCTTGAGCCGGTCGCCGTGCTTGATGGCCAGTTGCAGGCCGGTGGCCCCGCCGAGGGACACGCCGGCATAGTGGAAGCGCGCGCCAGGGGCGATCGAATCGACCAGTCCGATCACGGCGTCGGCCAGGTCGGCGACCGTGAAGTTCTCCTGCGCCGCGGGCGAGACGCCGTGGCCGGGCAGATCCCAGGCGACGACGTCGACGTCGGCGCCCAGTATGGTGCCGGCCTGGCTCCAGAGCAGCGAGGACGTCCCGAGCGAGGGGCCCACGACGAGGAGGGGCTTGTCGCCGAGCGGACGCTGGGGCGAGAGCAGGACTGCTTTGACGGTGGGTCTAGCCACGGGAGGCTCCGTTCTGGAGTTGGTGGGCGGTGGCGCCGGCCGGGGCGGCGGCGTGGGCGGTGGCGTATTCCGGGTACGCCGCGAGGATGCGGCGGGAGATCTCAACGGCCTGGCCGAGGTAGTTGGCCGGGTCCAAAAGCTCCTCAAGCCGGGCGTCGGTGAGCAGATATTCCGGGACGGCCGCGCGGAGCAGTGTCCGGTAGGTGGCCGCCTGCTCCGCGGCCGGGGCCCGGAGCGTTTCGTCCACGACGGCCTGCAGGCGCTGCTTCCCGGTCCGGCCCGATCCCGTCTCGGCGCTGCGCACGTCCAAAAGCGGCGCGACGGCGGCGTTGACGGCTTCAGAGAGCAGCAGCGGGCCGGCGAGGTCCAGGTTGCGGCGCATCGCTGCGGGGAAGACCTGCAGCCCTTCGGCCAATTCGCGCATCTGCGCCGCGGCGCCGAGGGCCAGACGCAGCAGCTGGCGCAGGGCCACCCATTCGCTGTGCCAGGCGCCGTCGGGGCGTTCGTCGTTGAAATTGGCGGCCGCGAGGTGCAGCTGTGCGGCCAGGGCCGGAGCCTGCAGGGCGGCGCTGCGGATCAGCACGGAGAGCACGGGGTTCTGCTTTTGCGGCATGGCCGAGGACACGCCCCGTCCGGCGGCGCGCGGTTCGGCGAGCTCGGCCACTTCCGGCCGGCTCAGGAACAGGATGTCGGCGGCCATCTTTCCGGCCGCGTCCGTCACGGCCGCCAGCGCGTCGCCGAGCCCGGTCACGGCCAACCGGTTGGTGTGCCAGGGGGCAGGAACCGTGGCGAGACCCAGGCGGGCGGCGAGCCGGTCGGCGAGGTCAAACGGGGACAGCCGCCCGGCGGTCAACACGCCGTCAGTCAGCACAGTGCCTTCAGTCAGCACCGTGCCTGCGGCGAGGGTCCCGGCGGCGCCGCCGGTCTGGACCGGCAGGTCGAGGGCCTCGAGCCGGCTGGCCGCGGCAGCGAGCCCGTTGAACCACTGCGCGGCCCGCAGCCCGAAGCTGTAGGGCAGCGAGTGCTGGGTCAGGCTGCGGGCAACACAAAGCGTGGCCGCATGGGCTTCGGCAAGCACCGCGAGGGCGGACGTGGCCGCCTTGAGCTCGGCCTTCAGCTCGCGCACGGCCCCGGCAGCCAGCACCATCAGTGCCGAGTCGAGCACGTCCTGGCTGGTCAGCGAGGTGTGAACGGCCTGTACCGCGCCAATACCGCCGGTGTCCAGGTTCCTGACCTGTTCCCGGAGGTCGGCGAGCAGCGGGATGACGGGGTTGCCGCCGCCCTGGGCGCGGACAGCGATGCCAGCGACGTCGTACCGCTGCACGTCCGCGGCGGCGGCCACCACTGCGGCGGACCCGGCCGGGGCGAGGCCCGCCTCGTCCAGGACCGTCGCCCAGGCTTCCTCCACGGTCAGGATGGCGGCGAGCACTGCACGGTCCCCGGTCAGCGCCGCCACAAGCGGCGACGCCGACACGGGATTCAGCAGGCCAAAGTCGCCATGCAGGCCAACGTCGCCGTCGGTCTCGAAGAAGGTCACTTCGAGGCACCCTCGGCGTCGCTGAAATCCAGGAACACCGTCTCGCCCTCGCCCTGGAGGCGGATGTCCCAGGTCAGTCCGCCGTCGGGATCCCGGCGCGCGATCAGGGACCGGCGGCGGTCCGGCTCGAGCGAGCTGAGCAGCGGATCCTTGGCCAGGGCTTCCTCGTCCTCCGGCAGGTAGACGCGGGTGAACAGGCGGTTCATCAGGCCCCGGGCAAAGACGGCGACGGCGATGAACGGCGCCGCGCCCTCCTCGGTGGGGCCGGGATTCACCGTGGTGAAGGTGAAGACGCCGGTGTTGCCCACGGCGCTGCGGCCGAAGCCGGTGAAGGTGTAGCCGTCGCGGACCAGGGAGCCCGTGCGGTGCGGAACGTTGCCGTCCGCGTCGGCCTGCCAGATCTCCAGGATCGCGTCCGGGATCGGGTGCCCGGCGCCGTCATAGACGGTGCCCTGGAGCCGGATGGAGCCCGGGGAGCCGGGGGCCAGGAGCTCGCGGTCCTTGGTGTAGGGCAGGGCGTAGCCGTAGAACGGCCCCACAGTCTGGCCCGGCGTCGGGGTGAGTTTACTCATGGCGCTCCTATTCATTCTCGTCGCCTCCTGCGCCCAATGCCTGGTTTTCGGTCCAGGTCCGCTTGGACCCGGTCAGGACAATGTCCCAGTTGTAGGCCAGAGCCCATTCGGGTTTGGTCTGCTCGTGGTTGTAGGTGGCCACGAGCCGGTCGCGGGCGTCCTGGTCCACGATCGACTGGTAGATCGGGTCCAGCGGGAACAGCTGGTCACCGGGGAAGTACATCTGGGTGACGATCCGCTGGGTGAACTCCTGCCCGAACAGGGAGAAGTGGATGTGGGCCGGGCGCCAGGCATTGAGGTGGTTCTTCCACGGGTAGGCGCCGGGCTTGATGGTGGTGAAGCTGTAGGAGCCGTCGGCGCCCGTGATGCAGCGGCCGACGCCGGTGAAGTTGGGGTCCAGCGGTGCCGGGTGCTGGTCCCGCTTGTGGATGTAGCGGCCGGCGGAGTTCGCCTGCCAAATCTCCACAAGCTGGCCGGCCACGGGGCGGCCGTCGCCGTCGAGCACGCGGCCGGAGACCACGATGCGTTCGCCCAGCGGCTCGCCGTTGTGCGCGATGGTCAGGTCCGCTTCCAGCGCGTGGACGTCCATGTGCCCGAACGCCGGCGAGTAGAGTTCGATGGTTTCCGGGTCCGCGTGGTGCAGGTCCTTGGTGGGGTGGCGCAGGACGCTGCTGCGGTACGGCGCGTAGTCGAGCCGCGGCTGGGTTTCGGCCGGGGCTCCGTTTTTGAGGGCCTGCGCGTAGGCCTCGCCGATCGCCTTCATCTCGGCGCTGAGGTCCGCCTGCGACTCAGCGGCGGCGTCGAGCGGCGCATACGTCTTTGGTGCGGCCTCCGTGGCTTCGTCGGACACGTCCTCGGTGATCGGGTCGGCATTGTAGATGTCGAGGTTGATTTCTTCAGGCACAGCAGCCTCCTTTCCTTGGTGTGTTTGTTGTTCGGATGGGGTCAGGAAGTGCGGGTCAGGTGGTGCAGATGGTCGTACTGGACGGCGTGCCGCACCGGGGCGTTCGGGGCGCCGTAGCCGTCGTAGGCGCCGCGGCGTTCCACCATTTCGAAGAACACGCTGCCCACCGTGGCCGTGTAGAAATGCAGGAATTCGCCGTCGGCATCGCGGTCATAGAGCAGGTTGAGCTCGCGGAGCGTGGCCAGGAATTCCGGCTCCAGCTCGAACCGGGCATCGAGGTCCTCGTAGTAGTTCGCCGGGATCCGCAGGAAGTCCAGTCCGCGGTCCCGTGCCGCCCGGGCAGTGGCCACGAGGTCATCCACGGCGAACGCCACGTGCTCCTGGTAGGTGCGGCGGTGGCCGGTCCCGGACGCGCCGGGTTCCGACGCGCCGGTGGGGCCCTCCTGCTGCAGCAGCGGCGCCAGGTTCAGCACCAGGCGGACGCCCCGGTCCTGCGTGAGCATCACCTGGGACCGGACCAGCCCGGTGGGGCTGGCCACCTCGGCGAACGGCTGCGGCTCCAGCGCAAGCGCGCTGGTGTAGAAGAGCACGGCCTCGTCGAAGTGCTGCCACGGCTGGGCGAGGTTGACGTGGTCGATCACGGCGCCCGGGTTGCCGGCCCGATCCTCCGCGGGGACGCCCGGTCCGTCGCCGAATTCCCGGGTCCACGCGGCGGTGCCGTCCGGGCTGCCCTGGCAGAGGAAGATTTCGGTGGAGTCCGGCGCGGCGAAGCCCTGGAAGACTTCCTCATTGGCCTGGCTCTTGCGCGGCACCGCGGGAGCCTTGAGCTGCTGGGCGCGGGCGGCGGCGATGACGGGAGAGTCGACGTCAAAGCCCACGGCAGAAATGGCAACGGAAATGGCAGCGGCGGCGGGAGCCTGCTGGAGGGCAGCACCGGCGGCGGTGGCCGGTTCTTCATTGATGATCACGCGGGCGTGGCCCATGGTCCACAATTGCACGTCCTTGGTCCGATGCCGCCCGTTAAACGCAAACCCCAGCTGGCCGAGCAGGGTTTCCAGGCCGGCGGTGTCCCCTGCGCGGACCTCGGCGAAGTTGAAGCCGGCGGGCTCGGCCACCCGGGGTAGCGTGGCGAGCTCCATGGGGTAGCGGCGCCGGGCCGCGGGGCCGGCCGCCTTGCTGGCCTCCTCGCCTTCGGCGGGGGCCGGGTTTGCCTCTAGCCAGGCGGCGCTTTGCTCTTCGAGCCAGATCAGCGACCGCATGGCATCGACGGCGGTGCGTTCGACGTCGGACTGGCGGAAGACGTCGTTGAACACCTCCAGCGACACCGGCCCGGTGTAGCCGGCGCGGACCACGTGGCCCATGAACTTGGCGAGCTCGAACTGGCCCTCACCCGGAAACACCCGGTAGTGCCGGCTCCAGGACAGCACGTCCATGGACAGCTTGGGGGCATCGGCGACCTGCACGAAGAAGATCTTCTCCGGGTTGAAGGCCTCGATCGGCGCGGTGTCCCAGTCCCGGGAGAGGATGTGGAAGGAGTCCAGGCAGGTGCCCAGGTTGGGGTGGTCCACCATGTCGACCAGCCGGTGGGCGTCCTCGTAGTCGTTGACGTACTTGCCCCAGGCGAGGGCCTCATAGGCGACCTTGACGCCGTGTTCACCCGCGAGGTGCGCGAGCCGGGAGAGCTGGGTTGCCCGGAGATCGTCGTCGTCGATCGTGGCCGTGCCGACGTTGGAACAGAGCAGCATGGTGTCCATGCCCAGGCGGGACATGAGCCTGAACTTGGCATCCGCGCGGCGAAGGTTGGCGGCGAGCAAGTCCTCGGGAACACTGTCGAAGTCGCGGAAGGGCTGGTAGAGGTCCAGGTTCAGGCCGAGGTCGGCGGCCAGTTTCCGGACGTCCTCCGGGCTCAGCGGGGACGTCACGAGGTCCTGTTCGAAGATTTCGATCCCGTCGAAGCCGGCCACGGCGCAGGCCTGCATTTTTTCCCGCAGGGTGCCGGCGAGGCAGACGGTGGCGATTCCGGTGCGCATCAGGCGGCCACTTCTTCCGCGGCCACAAGTTCCAGGAAGTGGGAGCGCATGCGGTCGGCATCGGCCTGGCGCCCGGTGAAGATCCGGAAGGCGTCCGCCGCCTGGCCCACGGCCATCCGGCCGCCGTCGAGCACATCGCAGCCCTTGGCGCGCGCCTCGCGGACAAGCTCGGTTTCGATCGGCCGGTACACGATGTCGGCCACCCAGTGCCGGGACTCCACGAGGGACATGTCCAGCGGAACGCCCGGGTGGGCGGCCATGCCCACGGGGGTGCAGTGCACCAGGCCGTCGGCCTGCGGCATGAGCTGCGGGAGCTCCGCCGTCGTCCGGGCAGTGACGGTCCGGTCCGGGAAGAATCCGGCGAGCTCGGCCGCCCGGGCGGCGCAGCGCGCCGCGTCGGTGTCCACGAGGTCCAGTTCGCGGACTCCCGCAGTGAGCAAGGCGTAGGCGACGGCGGAACCGGCGCCGCCGGCGCCCAGCTGCACCACGCGGTCCAGGGTGGCGCCGGGGAGCCCGGAGGCCAGCGCCGCCGCGAAGCCGGAAAAGTCGGTGTTGTAGCCAATGAAGCGGCCCTCGCGGATGACCACGGTGTTGACGGCGCCGAGGCGCCGGGCGTCTGCGGAGACTTCGTCGAGGTAGTCGAGCACGAGCTGCTTGCAGGGGTGCGTGATGTTCAATCCGTTGAACCCGAGGCTCCGGGCGCCGGCGAGCAGCTCCCCCACGGCCTGGCCGGGCAGGCCGAGTTCGGTGAGGTCGATGGGGCGGTAGAGGTACCGGAGGCCCTGCACGTCGCCTTCGCGTTCGTGCATGTAGGGCGTGAGGGAGGGCATGACGCCGTCTCCCACGAGGCCCACGAGGAAGGACTCTGCTCGATTGCTCATCCGGTTAGCTCCTTTGACAACGGCACTCGGCGGGCTGGGACGCTTGCGGCATCTCCGGCGGCCCGGGTGACAGGGATTACATTACAGACTTTGTTCACATGTTGCACTGTTGTTCGAATGACGAACTTATTGTTACGGCGGTGGCTCCGGCGTCGGGCCGTCACCGCTGGGGCAGCCGGGCCGACAGCTCGGCGGCCGCCGCCTGAAGCAACGGCACAAGGGCCACCAGGGACTCCATGCTGAGGCGGAACACCGGAACTGCCGTGGCAAGGGAGGCGAAGGCGTGCCCCTGGGCGTTGAAGACCGGGACGGCGACGGCGCGCATGCCGAGCTCGTTTTCCTCGTCCATGGTCGCGTAGCCCTGGCGCCGGACCTGCTCGATTTCCGCCCGGAAAGCCTCGCGGTCGGTGATGGAGAGCGCCGTCAGCGGTTCCAGGGGCAGCTCGTCGACGAGCTGGACGCGGGTGGCGTCATCGGCGAACGCCACCAGCGCCTTGCCCACCGAGGTGGTGTGCAGGGCCCCGAGATGCCCGGGGTCGCTCGTGACCCGGAAGGTCTGCGGGCCGTCCACCTTGTTCACCGTCAGGTGGTGGAGGCCGTCGCGCACGGAGAGGATGGTCGCCTCGCCCGTTTCCTCGGTGACCCGCCGCAGGATGGGCAGGGCCGTACCCGCGAAGCCGTGATGGTTGGAAACGCGCTGGCCGAGCTGGAACACCCGCAGCCCCAGGTGGTAGCGGCGGCCGTCCGGCTCATAGTCCACGAAGCCGTCCCGCGTCAGGGACCCGAGCAGGCGGTAGGTGGTGCTGAACGGCAGATCCGCCCGGCGGGAAATGTCCGCGGCACTGGCGCCGCGCGGCTCGTCGCCCAGGAGGACCAGCAGGCCCAGCGCCTTGCCCACCATGTCCGTCCTCGAGTCCTCCCTGGCGGCTTTGGCCGGCTTTGCAGGGGCTTCCCCGGGATACCCGGAAGCGGCGGGCGTATCTGTGGCTTGATTCACACTCATGTACTGATATTCCCACATAGTGAGAGCTATTTCTAGATGGTGATTATTTTTCTTGACAAGTGACTGTGCTCACAGTCATGATTGCTATATCGCAAAAGTAGCTTCCACCATGTGGCTACTAATCCTGGTCTTTCCACGGACCTCCGGCTGCACCACACTTAAGCAAGCGGCAGTCGAGACCTTCCTGATCCATCCGCGACAACGTCGTCACACCAAAGGAACACCATGAGCCACACTGTCCCGTCCACGACGCCGGGTACCGTCACAGGAGGGACGCCGAAGAAGGCGGCCCTTGCCAGCTTCCTGGGCAGCGCCGTCGAGTATTACGACTTCTTCATCTTCGGTTCCGCAGCGGCACTGATCTTCCCGCACGTTTTCTTCCCCGATGCGGACACCAATGCGGCCATCATGTCCTTCGCGACCTTCGGCTTCGCCTACGTGGCCCGTCCGGTCGGCGCGGTCATCCTCGGCCACTTCGGCGACAGGATTGGACGCCGGAAGGTCCTCATGTTCACGCTGCTGCTGATGGGTGCCGCCACTTTCGTTATCGGCTGTCTCCCGGACTTCGACACGGTCGGCTGGTGGGCCCCGGCACTTCTGGTGCTGGCACGGCTCTGCCAGGGCCTGTCCGCAGCCGGCGAGCAGGCCGGCGCCTCCTCCATGACGCTCGAGCACGCCCCGGACAACCGCCGCTCGTTCTTCACCTCCTGGACCCTGACCGGAACCCAGGGCGGCCAGATCCTCGCCGCCCTCGTGTTCATCCCCGTACTGGCCCTGCCCGATGAGATCAAATACACCATCGGCTGGCGCATCCCGTTCTGGCTCAGCGCCGTGGTTGTGCTGATCGCGTTCTTCATCCGCCGCACCCTGCACGAGCCCCCGGCGTTCGAGGAAGCCCAGAAGACCAAGCAGATCTCCAAGCTCCCGGTGGCCGACCTCCTCAAGGACCACTGGCGCGATGTCCTCCGCGTCATCGCCTGCGCCTTCATCGCCGCCGTGTCCACCGTCTTCGGCACCCTGGCCATCAGCTACGCCAAGAACGTCGCCGGCGTGGACGGCACCACCACCCTCTGGCTCGTGGTGGGCGCCAACTTCATGGCCCTGGGCACCCAGCCGCTGTTCGGCATGCTCGCGGACAAGATCGGCCGCAAACCGGTCTTCATCTATGGCGCACTGTCCAGCGCGGTCCTGACCCCGGTCTTCCTGCTGAGCCTCGAATCCGGCAGTGTCCCTCTGATGTTCCTCGCGGCAATCGGGTTCTTCTCGTTCGGCTACGCTGCGGCCAACGCGGTCTGGCCCTCCTTCTACGCCGAGATGTTCACCACCAACGTCCGCTTCTCCGGCCTCGCGATCGGTACGCAGCTTGGCTTCCTGATGGCCGGTTTCGCCCCGGCGATCGTCGCGGCCATGGGCGGCATCCAGTCCGGCGGCTGGGTCCAGATCAGCATCTTCACCGGCATCATCTGCCTGATCGCCACCGTCGCGGCACTGACGGCCAAGGAGACGTTCAAGGTCCCCACCCGGGAGCTCGGCCAGCAGCACTAGGTTCCCGCCCGGCGCTCGGCCGGCAGTTCCGCACCGCACGACGGCGGCCCGTCCCTTTGGGGGCGGGCCGCGTCGTTAAAGGCGCTATTGCGTCGTCTCAGGTTAGGTTTGGGCCTTAGCGTACGGCGCCCAGCACCGCGGCGAGATCGAACTTCACCGGCTCCTCCAGCTGGTCATAGGTGCAGGAGTGCGGATCCCGGTCCGGACGCCAGCGCACGAACTGGGCAGTGTGTCGGAACCGTTCGCCCTCCATGTGGTCGTACTTCACTTCCACCACGCGCTCGGGCCGGAGCGGGGTGAAGGACAGGTCCTTGCCGCCGCTCCACCGGCTTCCCTGGGCATTCCGCGGGGTCCGCGCCCCCTCCTCCTGCCGGGCCCAGGCCCAGGGGTGGTCCTCGAAACCGGTGACCAGCTCCTGCAGCTCGGCAAACAGCTCCTGGCGCCGTGCCATCGGGAAGGCGCCCACCACGCCGACATTCGCCAGCACCCCGGCGTCGTCGTAGAGCCCCAGCAACAGCGAGCCGATCCGGTCCGGACCGGAGGTGTGCACGCGGTATCCGGCGAGCACGCAGTCCGCCGTCCGCTCATGCTTGACCTTGACCATCGCGCGCTTGTCCGGCTGGTAGGTGCCCTCCAGCGTCTTGGCCACGATGCCGTCAAGTCCGGCGCCCTCGAACTGCCGGAACCAGCGCTGCGCCGTGTCCCGGTCGGAAGTCGCGGCCGTCAGGTGGACCGGGGCCGCGCTGGCCGCGAGTGCGCGTTCGAGCTCCCGCCGGCGCTCGGCGAAGGGTTTTCCGGTGAGGTCCTCGTCGCCGAGGGCGAGCAGGTCGAACGCCACGAAACGCGCCGGGGTCTGTCCCGCGAGCAGCTTCACCCGGCTGGCGGCCGGATGGATGCGCTGCTGGAGCGCATCGAAGTCGAGCCGGTCCCCCGAGGCCGCCACCAGGATGATCTCGCCGTCCACCACGCAGCGTTCCGGCAGCTCCGTCTTCAGCGCCTCGACGAGCTCGGGGAAGTAGCGCGTCATCGGCTTGCCGTTCCGGCTGCCGATCTCCACCTCGTCGCCGTCGCGGAAGATGATGGAGCGGAACCCGTCCCACTTCGGTTCAAAGAGCCAGCCCTTTCCAGTGTCCGGCACCGGCAGGGCAGGGAGTGCTTTGGCCAGCATGGGCGCAATGGGTGGCATCAACGGCAGTCGCATAGCGCCCATTCTTGCGCCGCGGACCCGGCACCGCCAGCCCCGCCGCAGGGCTTTCCCCAACGAGGGTTTCCTCGACACGGCCCCGCCCCCACGGTAGACATGGGTGATGGCTACCATTGGGTTCCACGCCTCGCATGAACAGATCAGCCCCGGCCGCCTCCTCAAGGACGTGCAGCTGGCCGAGCAGGCCGGCTTCGATGCCGCGATGTGCTCGGACCATATTGAGCCGTGGTCCGCCCGGCAGGGCCACTCCGGCTTCGCCTGGTCCTGGCTCGGGGCCGCGCTGGCCACCACCGGGCTGCGTTTCGGGGTGGTGACGGCGCCCGGGCAGCGCTACCACCCGGCGATCATCGCGCACGCCTCGGCCACCTTGGCGGACATGTTTCCCGGCCGCTTCTGGATGGCGCCGGGCAGCGGTGAGTACATGAACGAGCACGTCACCGGCGAGCACTGGCCGCAGAAGGAGACGCGGCAGCGCCGGCTGGAGGAGTGCGTCGACATCATCCGCCGGCTCCACGCCGGCGACGTGGTCACGCACCACGGCCTCGTCACGGTGGAGCAAGCCCGGATCTGGGACGTCCCGGAGACCAAGCCGCCGCTCATTGCCCCGGCCGTGAGCGTGAAAACAGCGCGCCGGGCGGCGGCCTGGGCGGACGGACTCGTCACCGTGAACCAGCCGCCGGAAAAGCTGAAGGACATGCTGGCGGCCTACCGGGACGCCGGTGGCCGCGGGAACGCTGCCCTCCAGGTCCACCTGTCCTGGGCACCGACAGAGGCCGAGGCCGTCGCGATCGCTATGGAGCAGTGGCGCACCAACGTCTTTGCGCCGCCGATTCCCTGGGACCTGCCCACGGCGGCCCATTTCGACGGCGTCAGCGCCGGTGTCCAGGAGGACCAGGTGCGGGCGGCCGTCAACGTTTCCGCCGATGCCGGGCAGCACGCCCAATGGCTCGCGTCCTATCTGGACCTCGGATTCGACGAGCTGTACCTGCACTTCGTGGGCCAGGAGCAGGCTCCGTTTATCGACGTCTTCGCCGAACACGTCCTCCCCCAGCTCCGCCCGGCCGGACAAGCCCTGACCGGACCGGACGGTGCGCTGTGAGAATCGCCGAAACCTCTGACCTCTGGTGGAAAAACGCGGTGATCTACTGCCTGGACCCGGAGACTTTCTTCGACGGCGACGGCGACGGCACCGGAGACTTCGGCGGGCTGATCCAGCGCGTTGACTATCTTGCCGCGCTCGGAATTACCTGCATCTGGCTCATGCCCTTCTACCCCTCCCCGGACCGGGACGACGGCTACGATGTCACCGACATGTACGGCGTGGACCCCCGGCTGGGGAGCCCGGGGGACCTGGTGGAATTCATCCGCACCGCCAACGATCGCGGCATCCGGGTGATCGCGGACTTTGTCATCAACCACACCTCCGACCGGCACCCGTGGTTCGTCCAGGCCCGGAAGTCCGTGGACAACCCGTACCGCGACTACTACGTCTGGCGGAAGGACACGCCGCCGGACACCTCGGACCAGGTGGTGTTTCCCGGCGAGGAGACCTCCATCTGGACCCAGGACAAGGCCACCGGTGAGTGGTATCTGCACATGTTCGCCAAACACCAGCCGGACTTGAACGTGATGAATTCCAAGGTGCGGGACGAGATCGCGAAGTCCATGGGATTCTGGCTGCAGCTGGGCCTGGACGGCTTCCGGCTGGATGCGGTGCCCTTCTTTCTGGAGTTGCTCGGCGAGCCCAAGGACGAGGCCGCGAGAATCGATCCGCACCAATACCTGAGCGCCCTGCGCAGCTTCCTCAACCGCCGCCAGGGCAGTGCCGTGCTGCTCGGCGAGGTCAATCTCCCGTACAAGGAACAGCTGAAGTACTTCGGCGGCCCGGCCGGCAACGAGCTGAACATGCAGTTTGATTTTCTCTCGATGCAGAACATGTACCTGTCACTGGCCCGGCAGGACGCCCGGCCGCTGGCCCGGACGCTGAGCAGCCGTCCGAAAATCAATCCTGACAACCAATGGGCCATGTTCGTCCGGAACCACGATGAACTCACGCTGGACAAACTCAGCGATGCCGAACGCGACGAGGTCTTCGCAGCCTTCGGCCCAGATCCCGACATGCAGATGTACGGCCGCGGACTGCGGCGGCGGCTGCCCACCATGCTCGGCGGCGACCCGGCCAGGATCCGCATGGTCTACTCCCTGATGTTCTCGCTGCCGGGCACCCCGGTGCTCTTCTACGGCGAAGAGATCGGGATGGGCGAGGACCTGCGGGCGAAGGGCCGCTCGGCCGTCCGCTCCCCCATGCAGTGGGACAACACCACGAACGGCGGCTTCTCGACCGCCCCGTCCGGGGACCTCGTGGCCCAGCCGGTGGAGGGACCCTTCGGCCCGGCACATATCAACGCCGCGGCCGCGAAACGGGATCCCGATTCGCTGTGGAACTTCGTCGCGACGCTGATCCAGCGCTACCGGGAATGTCCCGAGCTCGGCTGGGGCAGGTTCGAACTCATCAAGCAGGGCTCGCCGGCGGTGCTGCTGCAGCGCTGCACGTGGGACGGTTCCACGGTGATTGTCGCCCACAACTTCGGCGCGGAGTCGGTGTCCGTGACGGGCGCGATGGCGGCGGCATCGCCGCAGGAGGGCGAGGAAAGCGGGCCAGCGGGTCCGGACGCGACGGGCGGCGAGGTGCGGTCGTACGCCGGGGCCGTGCTCCGGGACCTGCTCGGCGGCGAGGACATCCCGCTCTCCGACGACGGCGCCTTCGAGCTTCCGCTGGACCGCTACGGATACCGGTGGTTCCGGGTCCAGCGCCCGGGGGAACGACAACTCCCCTGAGCGCGCCCGCCGGCAGTGCGGCGGCCGGCAAACTAAGGGGGCCGGCGAAAAAGAGGGCCGGTAACCGCCGCGCCGTCGAAAACTAACCGGCCCCTTACCGTGCTGAAACGCGGACGCAACATTGGCGCAGGACACTGGAAGTGCCGGCAAGAGCAGGCACCAGCTCCAGTCAGGAGGCCCCGCCATGTTGAAGGAAGCCAAAGCCCATGTAACCCGTATCCGCACCCTCGACCAGCTGCACCGCGGCGATGAGATCGAGGCCCGCCTGAGCGTGGGCCCGAACTACGACGACGTCGTGATCCGCCGCGGCAGCGTCCAGGAAACGGCCCCCGGAATCGGCGTCGTCTGGATCATGGACCGCCAATCGGGCATGCGCAAGGCCATCAACGCGGACGAATGCACCGTCTGGCGGGTCGCCTGAGGCTCAGCCTCCCGCCACTGACTGGATGATGAGGACTTCCTGGCCTGGTGCCACGGCAGTCACCAGGCCCTGCAGCCGCCGGATTTCATTCCCGTTGACGTATATATTCACGTAACGGCGGACAGCTCCGGTCTCGTCCCGCAACCGCCGCGACAACGCCGGATAGTCCCCGGTCACCGCATCCAGCAACCGCTCCACCGTCACCGCCGCCTCCGCGGGCGTAGTCAGGATGGACTGCCCGCCAGCGAGCGGCTGGAGCACGCTGGGCAGGACCACACTGATCGCGGACTCGGCCGGCATGGAGTCGCCGTCGACCATGGCGCCGTTCATGCGCTTGTTCGTCCCCTCACGGCTGCGCCGGCACCAAAGCCGCGGAAACCACGGCCGCCCGCACGCACAGCACGTCCGGCAGGTGCGAGGCGATTTCGGTGAAGTGTTCGCCCTCGTCGGCGCTGGCGTAGACACTGCCACCCCGCGTCCCGAAGTAGACGCCCGTGGGCTCCGCGCCGTCCACGCTGGCAGCATCGCGCAGCACTGCGTTGTACTCGGCATCCGGGAGCCCGGCGTCGAGCCGTTTCCAGCTGGCGCCGGCGTCATCCGTCCGGTGCACGGCCAACTTCCCGTCCGGCGGAATCCGTTCGCCGTCAGCCTTCAGCGGGATCACCCACGCCGTACCGGCCCGGCGCGGATGCGTCAGCATCACAAAACCGAAGTCCGCCGGCAGCCCCTCGGCGATCGACTCCCACGATTCGGCGTCGTCGTCGCTGCGGTACACGCCGTGGTGGTTTTGCGCGTACAGCCGGCCGTCGACGGCGGCGTCGGCCGCGATCTTGTGGACGCACTGGCCGAATTCCGGGTTGGGGTCTGGCATGAAGTAGGCGGAAATCCCCTTGTTGCGCGGCTCCCAGGAGGTGCCGCCGTCGAGCGAGCGGTAGACCCCTCCCGTGCTCATGGCAACGTGGACTTTCTCGCCCGTGGGGTCAACGACGATCGAGTGCGCCGCGGCGCCGCCATAACCTGCGCCCCATTCGCTGCGGTGCGGATGGTCCCAGAGGCCGCGGTTGAGCTCGAAATGCTCGCCGCCGTCGGTCGATTTCCAGACGGAGATCGGTTCACATCCTGCCCACACGACGCCCGGGCGGGAGTCGGCGTCCGGGTGGATCTGCCAGATCCGTTCCAAGGCGGCCTCGGTGCCGTCGGGGAACGTGATGGCGCCGTTTTCGGGTTCGCTCCAAGTTCCGCCCAGGTCATCGGAGTGAAAAACCGTGGGACCCCAGTGCTCGGAGCGGACCCCCACCAGGATCCGGGTCCTGCCATCGCGGGTATCGATGCCGATGCTGGGCACCTCACTCATCAGAAAATGCGGCCCGGACAAGGACCAGTGCCTCCGGTCCGGGCTGGTCGCCAGCCAAAGGCCCTTCTTGGTCCCGATCGCCAGGACATAACTCTCTGCAGTAGCCATGCGTCCCATGCAACCATCCCCGCCGGAAGGCCGCAATGGTTTTCTCCCGGCGCCGACGGGGGTACCGTGGCGCGTGTCAGTCGACGAACTCCGACTGCGTCTCGATGAAGTCCCAGTCCGCAGCCGTCAAAACTGCGGCGCCGCCGGCGGACGATTCAGCGGGACTGGGGCCGCCGGCGGCGGCTATCCCCCGCTGCACGGCCTCGGGCAGTTCGACGGTCCGGAGATTTTCCCGAAGCCATTCTTTGCTCGCCAAATCCAGATCCAACCACCACATGTAGATCTCCACGGCGGCCACCTCCTCCTGTGTTCTTCAACCGTAGGCCCCGTCCCCGGGCTGTTCAAGGGATTCCCCGGCAAACTGCGCCAGCGCCGTCCCGAGCTGCGGGAACGGGAAGTAAGCCCCTGTTCAGGGCGGCACCCCGGCGCCAGAATGAAGTATGTCTGACGACTCCGCCGACGGCCCGGCGCCCCTCGTGGTGGGCGTGGTTCCGGGGCAGCATCCCGAGGTGCTGCAGCTGGCGGCATCCCTTGCGAAGACCCTGGCCGCGCCCATGATCTGCGCCTACGTGGATGAGGCAAGCTACCTCGTGGAGTGGGATCCGGCGCGGTCCGCGCACCGCCTGTCGCTGCATCCGGACGCGGACGACGCCCGGATCCGGGAGACCACCCAGGAGTTGCGTTCGGCCATTGAGGCACACTGCGCAGGCCTGGGGATCGACTGGACACTGCGCACCCTGGCCGGGGACCCCGCCCGGGCGATCGGCAGGCTGGCCGCGGACGCCAACGCGCGCATGATTGTGGTGGGGACCCCCGAACGCGGCATCGGCCACCGCATTTCCGCTGCGCTCAACGGCTCTGTGGCGGCATGGCTGAGCCACCATCAGGAACGTCCGATCCTCATCGTTCCGGCGGGTAGAAAATAAAGCGAAAGTACTTATTCGGAGTGCTGGTGTTATCCCACTACCGCCAAGTAAGCTCGATGTGTAGGCGGGACGAACCGCCTACCCTATAGCTGCTCCGGAGTGCGTATCCCCCAATAACGCACTCCGGAGCTCTTTAATTTGCGCAACGTTCCAGATTCCCCGCAAGCCCGCGCGCAGGCTTGAAACATACCCCTAGGGGGTATATGTTGGGGGCATGAGCGAGTCAGAAGTCCCCGGCACGGCGCGCCCGGACCCGTCGAGCTTGGACCCGTTGAGCTTGGACACAGCGCCCCACGAGCAGCACGGCTACACGGCCAACAAGGATGCCTACCTTCGCCGGCTCAAGCGGATCGAAGGGCAGGTCCGCGGCATCGCCCGGATGGTTGACGAGGACAAGTACTGCATCGACATCCTCACTCAGGTCGCCGCCGTCACCAAGGCCCTGCACGCGGTGAGCCTGGGGCTCGTCGAGGAGCACATCGGGCACTGCGTTGTCGGCGCCGCCGCCGAGCCGGATCCGGAGCTTCGGGCCGAGGCCATCGATTTCAAAGTCAAGGAAGCCACCGATGCAATCGGACGCCTCCTGCGCTAGGACCTGCATCACCCACCACACCACCGGGCCGGGGAACCACCACCTGCCCAGCGACAAGGAGCACGCCATGGCCACCGTTTCCACCACCGTCAACGTTTCCGGCATGACCTGCGGCCACTGCGTGTCCTCCGTCAGCGAAGAACTTGAGGCGCTCTCCGGCGTCGAAAAGGTCGACGTCGATCTCAAGGCCGGGGGCATCTCCACCGTCACGATCACCTCCAGCGAGACACTGTCGTCCTCCGAGATCGGCGAGGCCGTCGCCGAGGCCGGCTACCTCATGGTCGCCAGCGAAGCCTGAGTGACGTTCGCGCCGGCGGACGGCAGACGCCGGCCAACGGCAGACAGGGCATCGACGGGAAAAGAAGGACGCCGTGAGCAGCGAGCAGTTGTTGGACCAGGCCGGAAGCCGGGTCATTGACCTCGATATCGAGGGCATGACCTGCGCCTCCTGCGTCAACCGGGTCGAGCGCAGGCTCGGAAAGCTCGACGGCGTCGAGGCCAGCGTCAACCTGCCCCTCGAGTCCGCCCGTGTCAGCGTCCCGGCGGACATTACCGACGACCAAATCACCGCCACGGTCGCGGCCGCTGGCTACAAGGCCACGATCCGGTCCCCCAAGTATCCGGGCACACCGGTTGAGCCCGCAGAACTCCCGGCCACCACCGGGGTTCCGACTGGCTCAGCCGCACCCTCACTCCGCCCGCGGCTCGCCGCGGCAGCCGCGCTCACCGTGCCGGTGTTCGCGATCTCGATGATCCCGGCGCTGCAGTTCCCGAACTGGGGCTGGACAGCCGCCGTCCTTGCCCTGCCGGTGGTCACCTGGGCGGCGTGGCCGTTTCACCGCGCCGCGGCAGCAAACGCCCGGCACCTGGCCTCGACCATGGACACCCTGGTATCAATCGGCGTGATTGCTGCCTACGCGTTCTCGGCCGGCCAGCTCCTAGCCGACCCGCGCATGACCGCACACCCGGCAGCGGAGGGCATGAGCTCCGGCGGCCTGTATTTCGAGGTCGCATCCGTGGTCACCACGTTCCTGCTCCTTGGCCGCTACCTCGAGGCCAATGCCAAACGGAAGGCCGGCGACGCCCTCAGGGCCCTGCTGGACCTGGGGGCAAAGGACGCGACGATCCTGCGCCACGGCACCGAGCACAAGATCCCGGCCGACCAGCTGGCCGTCGGAGATGTGATGGTGGTCCGCCCCGGCGAGAAGATCGCCACCGACGGCGTGGTCATCGACGGCTCCTCGGCCGTGGACGCCTCCCTTGTGACCGGCGAATCCGTACCGGTGGAAGTTGGCCCGGACAGCCAAGTCACCGGGGCCACCATCAACACCTCCGGCCGGCTGCTGGTCCGCGCCACCCGCGTCGGGTCCGAAACCACGCTGGCCCAAATGGGGCGCCTCGTCTCTGCGGCGCAGACCGGAAAAGCACCCATCGCCCGGCTCGCAGACCGCATCAGCGCCGTCTTCGTACCGGTCGTCCTGGCCATCGCCGCCCTCACCTTCGGGGCCTGGCTGATGGCGGCCGCACCGGCCATGGGCCCCGACGAGGTCCGGGCCGCCTTCACCGCCGCCGTCGCTGTGCTGGTCATCGCCTGCCCCTGCGCCCTGGGGCTGGCCACACCGGTGGGGCTGCTCACGGGAACCGGCCGCGGCGCCCAGCTCGGCATCCTGATCAAGGGGCCGCAGGTCCTCGAGGACACCCGGACGGTGGACACGATCCTGCTGGACAAGACCGGAACCGTCACCACCGGCCGGCTCGCCGTGGACGGCATCCACAGCTTCGGACCGCACAGCGAAGCCGAGGTCCTGCGCCTCGCGGGGGCAGTGGAAAACGCCTCCGAGCACCCGATCGCCCGGGCCATCGCCGCTGCGGCTTTGGCCGCGGAGGGCTTGAACAACGACGGCGCCGGCCACCCCGCCGTCGCCGGCTTCCGTTCCGCGCCCGGCGGCGGCGTCCAGGGCACCGTGGACGGACGGCGGGTAACCGCGGGGCGCACCGGCTGGCTGCTGGAGCTCGGCATCGCCCCGGCCCCGGCGCAGCGGGAGGCGCTGGGCACTGCCGAAGACTCGGGCGCCACGGCCATCTGGGTTGCCGTTGACGGCGAACCCGCCGGCATCATCCGCCTGCGGGACACCCTCAAGCCCGGCTCCGCAGCCGCGGTCGCCCGGTTCCGGGAACTCGGGCTCCGGCCGATCCTGCTGACCGGTGACAACGCCGCCGTGGCCGCGCAGGTGGCGGCCGCCGTCGGGATCAGCCCGGACGACGTCTTCGCGGGTGTACTCCCGGAGGGCAAGGTCGACGCCGTGCGGAAGCTGCAAGCGGCGGGCGCCACTGTGGCGATGGCCGGGGACGGCGTCAACGACGCCGCGGCGCTAGCGCAGGCGGACCTGGGCATCGCTATGGGCTCCGGCACCGACGTCGCCATCGAGGCCGCCGATCTGACGGTGATGGGCAACGACCTCGGGCAGGTGGCGCAGGCGATCGAGCTCTCCCGCCGGACGCTGGGCACCATCAAGACGAACCTTTTCTGGGCGTTCTTCTACAACGCCGTGGGCATTCCGGTGGCAGCCCTGGGCCTGCTCAACCCGATGATCGCCGGCGCCGCAATGGCCGCCAGTTCGGTGCTGGTGGTGGCCAACTCGCTGCGGCTGCGCAGCTTCGGCCGCTAAGCCGGTCCCGCCCCTGGCGCCACTGCCTCAGGCCGCGCCGTAGCGGACGGCAGCGCGGGCTTTGGCCTTGGCGGCTTCCTCCCCGCGGTCCTTTGCGGGGGCGTGGGTCACGAGGGAGTCGAGCAGGTGCTGCGTCGCGTGGGCAACCTCATGCACAGCCCGGTTGAAGGCCTCTTCGTTGGCTTTGGACGGCTTCGTGCTGCCACTGATCTTGCGCACGTATTGCAGCGCTGCGGCCTCCACCTCGGCGGTGGTCGCGTGGGGCTCAAAATTGTGGAGGGTCCGGATGTTTCGGCACATATCTCCATGCTAGGTGCCTTCGGGCCCGGGAACGAGGACCCCGGCGTGAATGCTGGCACCCGGCAGGCACCTGAGAGGTAACGCTGGTGGTGGCTTACGGCACGGGCTCGCAGTCGTTCGCGTGATCCAGTGCTGCCGCACCGGTGCCGGCCGGTGCCCGGAGCTCGTCCAGACGGACCAGGACCACGCCCCCGACGATCAGGAGCCCGCCCAGGAGCTGGATGGGTCCGGGCAGTTCGCCCAGCAGCAGCCACGCCCAGATGACGGCGAACAGCACTTCGGTGAGCGAGACAAAGGACGCGACTTTCGACCCGAGCGCCCGCGCGGCGACAATTCCGGACACGTACGCCACCACCGTGGCCAGGACGACGAGGCCGCCCAGCGCCACCCACCACGGGGTGACCCAGGGTCCCAGGCGGGTGTCGGCGGTGCTGAAGGCCATCGGCAGCAGCCCGGTTGCCGCGGTCAGCCACATGACAATGGCGCCCACCATGAGCCCGCCGGAGGCCAGGACGATGGGCGGGAGGGTGTCGTTTTCCTTGGCGGTGATGAAGAAGTAGATGGCGAGGCAGACGGCGGCCGCGATCCCCCACAGCACGCCGATGAAGTCGACCTTCACGGCTCCCGTGAGGTCCAGGACCAGGACCAGCCCGCCGAGGGACAGGAGCGTGCCGGCAATGGTCAGTGGCCGCGGCCGTTTTCGGCTGACGGCCCACAGCCAGAGCACGATCAGGACCGGCGCGAGGTACTCCAGCAGCAGGGCGACGCCGACCGAGAGCCGGGACACTGCGTTGAAGTAAAACAGCTGGCATGCCGCGACGCCGATGAATCCAAACAGCACGACGGTCAGCCAGTTGTCCCGGAGCTGGTGCCACCGCCCGCGCAGGGCGGGAATGGCGGGGATGGCCAGAATCAGGGCCGCGCCCGTGAGCCGGGCCGTGACGGCCGCGCCGGGTGTCCAGCCCGTTTCCAGGAGCGCCTTGGCGAATGATCCGGAGAGCCCGAACACCGCGGACGAAAACAGGGCGACGCCCAGGCCGGAGGCCATGAAGCCTGATGCCGCTCCGGTCCGATTGGCAGCCTGTGTGGCACCCTGGCTCGCGCCCTGCGCGGCGCTGCCCGGTTCGGAGGCAGGCCGCTGGGCGGCAAGGTCTCGTACCGGGGCGGCGACGGGGCGTTGGGGGGCAGACACGGCAATCTCCTGTCAGGAGTAAAATAGGGTTATGCTCATGACATTACGCCCGGACAAGGTAAGGAGTCAAGATGGTTTTTGCCCCTGACACGGAAGTTGCCCTGCGTTCTGTGGTCAACCTCATCAACACGGCGGCCAACGGTGAGGAACATCTGGCCACCGCCAAGGATCTGGACGACTTCCTGGAGGCCGAGGGCTTCACCGGTTCCCGGACCCGGGATGAGGCCGAGCTGGCAAGCGTGCGGTACCTGCGCGGCGAGCTCGCCGAGCTCTGGCTGGCGGACGAGGCCACTGCCGCCGAGACCGTGAACCGGTTGCTCCGGGAGGCCAGGGCGCTGCCCCAGCTGGTCAAGCATGTTCCGTGGGACTGGCACTTGCACGCCACCACCCCGGAGGCTCCGCTGGCCGACCGGATGAGTACGGAGGCGGCCATGGCGATCGTTGACGTGATCCGCAGCAAGGAAATGGACCGCCTGCTGGTGTGCGCCGCGGACGACTGCGACGCCGTCGTGCTGGATCTGAGCCGCAACCGCTCGAAGCGCTACTGCGACACGGGCAACTGTGCCAACCGCGCCCACGTGGCCGCGTACCGGGCCCGGAAAGCCGCGTCCTGACGGCGACGGCCGCGGGCCGTGGCCTTCTGTTAAAACTGCGCCGTCAGGCCTGCGCTGTGAGGCCTGCGGTGTTAGGCCTGCGGGCCGCCATCACGGGAATCGCCGGGGCCGGCCTCGGGGCGGGGCCGCGCTGACGGGCCGCCGTGGCCGGAGGACGGGTGCTTGGAACTGAGGTTGACGCCGGAGCCCTTGCCCAGGTCCTCGGGGTTGTCCTTGTGGCTCATCGCGAGCATGGCGGCCACCACCAGGATCACAATGAAGGCGATCCCGGCGCCGATGAACGCGAGGTCGAACCGGGGTGAGCGGGCGCTGCCGCCCGAGGCGAAGATCAGGACGCCAAAGAACATCACCACGGCCCAGAACGCGGAGAACATGAGCGGCCCCTTGACCGAGTTCCGCAGGCTGCGGGGCGCTCCGGGTTTCTGCTGTGCCAAGGTGTTTTCCTCCTGCAGCCCGCGCAGGGAAGCGTGGCTGTCTTGTTACCGCAATTGTTCTACGCCGGGTAGAACCTGTCGGTACTAGTTTACGGCCTCCGCGGAATCGCCCGGAGCATCATGCCGCAGGGTCAGGCCGGACAGCATCCACAGGACGCCGCTGATGATGGCCCCGCCGCCCGCAACGCCGAGGAGTGCGTGCGGGCCGAGGCCGATGAAGAACGGCAGCGCGATCGCGGTGCCCAGCCCGATCACGCCGGAGGCGATCCAGTCGCGGGCCAGTACGGACCGGCCGCGGGCGAGAATGCCCGCGGACAGTTCCGCGGCGCCGGCCACGCCCAGGCCAAGGGCCGCGATCGTTCCGAAGACGAGTGGGGCGGGGATCAGGGCCACGGCCGCGCCGGCTCCAGCCAGGGCTGCTCCGCCGGCGGAGAGGATCCTGCCGGCGCCTTCCCGGGGGCGGAACCCGGTCTTGGGCAGGCCCCAGATCATGACCACACCGGTGGCCAGCAGGTAGAGGCCGCCGGCCCAGCCCATGCCGGCCTCGGACGGCGCGGCCCAGAACACGGTCACGGCACCAAACACGAGCGCAACGGCCGCCCTGAGAAGCACGGGCTTCCAGAGGTCGGCCGCGGCGCGGATGGCAGGGGTCGCGTCAGGCGCTGCGGGAAGAGTCACCCGTCCAGTTTAGTGCGAAGCCGCCACTGCCCGCGCGTCTGCTGGCCGGGCCGGCTCAGTGCGCCCGCCCGCGGTTCCTGCTCAGCGCACTCAGCGCGCGCCGAGGACCATCCACTTCTCCGTCCGGGCCCGGAGGCCAAGCGTCAGCGCCCGCGCCGCCATGTAGCCCAGGGAGAAGGCGGCCCACAGCCAGAGCAATCCCGCGCCGGCGCCGGCGCCGGAATACCCGACGGCCAGCAGCAGCGGCAGGTAGGCCGCGAGATTGACGACGCCGGCGATCGCCAGATAGCGGGCGTCGCCCGCGCCGATGAGGACGCCGTCGAGGACAAAGACGTAACCGGCCAGCGGCTGCCCGGCGGCGAGCACCCAAAGGGCGAGGGTCAGCGCCGCCCGGACGTCGGCGTCGGACGTGAAGAGGGCGCCTGCCCATGGCGCCGCGGCAGCCAGGAGGATCCCGGTCAGTGCGCCGAAGCCGAGCCCCCACCGCGTCATGGTGCGCGTCAGCGCGCGTGCCGCCACCGGCCGGGCCGCACCGAGTTCCTTGCCGATCAGGGCCTGGGCGGCGATCGCGAGGGCGTCCAGCGCGAAGGCGAAGAACGTGAAGATGGTCATGGCCAGTTGGTGCGCGGCGAGATTGACGGGACCCTGGGCGGTGACCACCACCACCGTGGCGAGAATCGCGATGCGAAGGCTGAGCGTGCGCAGCATCAGCCAGGAGCCCACCCTGGTCAGGGCCCGGATGCCGCGCCAGTCCGGCCGCAGGGACACCCCGTTGTTGCGGGCGTTGCGCCGGACGATCAGCACATAGACGGTTGCCATGGCCCACTGCGCGATGCTCGTGCCCACGGCCGAGCCGGTCACGGACCAGCCCATCCCGTAGACGAGGACCAGGTTCAGCGCGATGTTCAGTGTGAAACCGGCGGCGGCGACGATCAGCGGGGTCCGGGTGTCCTGGAGTCCGCGCAGCACCCCGGTGCCCGCGAAGATGAGCAGCATCGCCACGAGGCCCGGCATGGACCCGCGCAGGTAGTCCACGGCAAACCCATGCACCTCACCGCGGGCGCCCATCAGGTCCAGGAGCGGCCCGGCGGCCAGGAACCCGGCGGCCGCCAGGACGAATCCCAGCAGGAGCGCCAGCCAGACGCCGTCGCGTCCAACGGCGAGGGCTTTCGCCAGCTGGCCGTTGCCGATGGCCCGCGCCACGGCCGGCGTCGTGGAGTATGCCAGGAACACCATGAGTCCAACTGCCGTGTGAAGGACCGCCGATGCCAGCCCCACGCCGGCCAGCTCGGCCACGCCGAGATGGCCCACAATTGCCGAATCCGCGAGCAGGAACAACGGCTCGGCGATCAGCGCGCCGAAGGCCGGCACGGCCAGGCGCAGGATTTCCCGCCGGTGCCCTGTAGCCGGCGGCAGGGTCGTGGACAGCGGCGGGGAAGGATGCACGGCTTAACCCTAGCCGGGCACAAGAATAGCCACAGAACGTCATTTGGTTGACATTTCAAGTAAATGACGGAACCATAAGAGTTGAACATACAACTTTTGCGCTGCTGCGGCCCGCCCGCCGCAGCACCCAGACTCTAGAAAAGGCACGTAATGAACCAGCCCGCACTGACCACCTCCGCCCGGACCATCCTGCGCGTCATCACGGGCTTCCTGTTCGCCGCCCACGGCTGGCAGAAGTTCAACGAATTCACCATCGCCGGCACCCAGGCGGCTTTCTCCCAGATGGGCGTCCCGGCAGCCCAGGCGGTGGCCCCCTTCGTCGCCACCCTCGAACTCGTCGGCGGGGTCGCACTGATCCTGGGCGTCCTCACCCGGGTCTTCGCCGCCCTCCTTGCGCTGGACATGCTCGGCGCCCTGTTCCTGGTCCACGCCTCCGCCGGCGTCTTTGTCGCCACCGGCGGCTACGAGCTGGTCCTGATCCTGGCCGCCGCCGCCCTGGCCGTGGCCCTTGTCGGCGCGGGCAAGCTCTCCGCTGACCGGGCCCTCTTCGGCCGCAGCAACTCGAAGCTCAGCGTCCTCGCCTAAGGCTTCGCCAAAGGCAATCAGCGAACGACGGCGGGCAGTCACCCTTGGTGACTGCCCGCCGTCGTTCGTGCCACCGCCTGACACTGTCCCGGTTATGGCGTCCCGGACAGCGATTGTGTCGCCTGCCGGCGGCTCCTGCCGGGCCTTTCAGTAAACTCGCAGCATGAGCGAGAACGCGCCCAATTCCGTGACCCTGCGCTTCCTGGCGGCCCCCACCGATGTCGGCCACAGTGGCTCGGTCGACGCCGGCACCGTGCTCGAGTGGGTGGACAAGGCGGCCTATGCCGCCGCCGTCGGCTGGGCAAAGTCGTACTGCGTGACGGCCTACGTGGGAAACATCCACTTCGCGGACCCGGTCAACAGCGGCGACATGGTGGAGGTCGAGGCCACGATCGTGTACACCGGGCGCTCTTCGATGCATATCCGCACCGTGGTGTCCTCAGGGGACCCCAAGGGCGGAGCTGCCACCATGCGCAGCCAGTGCATCGTGATCTTCGTGGCAGTGGGCGCAGACGGCAAGCCCATCCCGGTGCCTCAGTTTGAACCCGTGACGCCGGAAGAAATCGAGCAGCGGGACGACGCTCTGGCCCGGATCAAGGTCCGCGAGGACATCGTCCAGGCCATGAGCGGACAGGAATATACCGACGCCGGCACGGCCGAGCGGGTGGTGCTGCGGTTCATGGCGGCGCCCACGGACGTGAACTGGGGCGGCAAGGTCCACGGCGGCATCGTCATGAAGTGGATCGACGAGGCCGCTTACGTCTGCGCGTCCCGCTACTGCGGGAAGGATACCGTGGCCGTGTTCTCCGGCGGCGTGCGGTTCTACCGGCCGCTGCTGATCGGCCACGTCGTGGAGGTCGAGGCCCGGCTGGTCTACACCGGCACCAAGGGCATGCACATCGCTGTCCATGTCCGGTCCGGAGATCCCAAGGGGCGCGAGCTGAACCTCACCACCTACTGCCTGACAGTCATGGTCGCCCGCGACGAGACCGGCACCTCGGTCCCGATTCCGCAGTGGGTACCGGTGTCCGGGGAAGACGTCCGGCTCCACGCCCATGCCCGCGAACTGCTGGAAATCCGCGGCCGGGCGCCGGGAAACCGGCTGCCCAACCACCTGCTCGCGGCAGGCGGGGCCTAGGGCCGGCTAGAAGCCGCCGCCACCGCCGGCGTCGGCCGCCATGTTGGCAAACCGCGAGTAGTGGCCCTGGAAGGCCACCACAATGTCCTTTGTGGGGCCGTTACGGTGCTTGGCGATCAGGATGTCCGCCTCGCCGGCGCGGGGGGACTCCTTGTCATAGACGTCTTCGCGGTGCAGCAGGATCACCATGTCGGCATCCTGCTCGATTGAGCCGGATTCGCGCAGGTCCGAGACCATGGGCCGCTTGTCCTGGCGCTGCTCGGAGCCACGGTTCAGCTGCGACAGCGCGATCACCGGCACCTGGAGTTCCTTGGCCAGGAGCTTGAGGGCGCGGGAGAACTCGGAGACTTCCTGCTGGCGGGATTCCACCTTCTTGCCCGAGCTCATGAGCTGCAGGTAGTCCAGGATCACGAGCTTGAGATCATGCTGCTGCTTCAGGCGCCGGCATTTGGCCCGGATTTCCATCAGCGACATGTTGGGGCTGTCATCGATGAACAGCGGGGCATCGTTCATGCGGCCCATGGTGGTGGCGATCTTGGACCACTGCTCGTCTTTGATGGTGCCCTTGCGGAGGTCCTGGAGACCAATGGTTGCCTCGGCGGACAGCAGGCGCATGGCGATCTCGTTGCGGCCCATTTCGAGGGAAAACATGACGGTTGCGAGGTTGTTCTTGATGGCTGCCGAGCGGGCGAAGTCCAGCGCGAACGTGGATTTGCCGACTGCCGGGCGGGCGGCGATAACGATCATCTGGCCCGGATGCAGGCCGTGGGTCAGTTCGTCGAGCTCATAGAAGCCGGTGGGGACGCCCACCATGCCCTCGCCCCGGTGGCCCGAGGCCTCGATCTCGTCAACGGTGGATTCCATGACGTCCTTGAGGACCACATAGTCCTCGGCGGTCCGGCGTTCGGCGACGGCGTAGACCTCGGCCTGGGCCTGGTTGACCAGGTCTTCGACCTCGCCGTCCTGTCCGTAGCCGAGCTGGACAATCTTGGTGCCGGCATTGACGAGGCGGCGCAGGACCGCGCGTTCGCCCACGATTTCGGCGTAATAACCGGCGTTCGCGGCCGTGGGGACGGTCTGGATGAGTTCGTGCAGGTAGGCGGGGCCGCCGATCCTGTTGATTTCGCCGCGCTTGGTCAGCTCGTCCGAGACCGTCACGGCGTCAGCCGGTTCGCCCCGGCCGTAGAGGTCGATGATGGCCTCGTAAATGGTTTCGTGGGCCGGACGGTAGAAGTCCTGGCCACGCAGGATCTCGACGACGTCGGCGATGGCGTCCTTGGACAGCATCATGCCGCCCAGGACTGACTGCTCCGCGGGGATGTCCTGCGGGGGCTTGCGGCTGCCCTCGCCTCCCCGCGTACCCTCGACTGAGTCCAGATGCGTAACTGACAAAACTGCCGTCCTTCATTGTGTGCCGTGGCGGATATCCGTTCGCCGCAGCGCGTGTGCCCAGTGCCTTAATGCCCTGCGCCTTAATGCCCTGTGCCTTGATGCCCAACAGCCGTGATGCCCAACTGCTGTGATGCCCGATGCTGTGATGCTGTGATGCCCAGCGGCAAAGCCCGGCACATGCCGGCCGCTCAATTCTTATCAGTCAGCTCCGACAGTTCGCGCCGATCCGACACCGCCGTTATCCACAGCGTTGGTGCGGCTTGTGTGCCACCGGGATCCGGGGGCTGGGCCCCGGTTGACATCACCTGGCTACCGCAGGATTTCCGCTTCCCAGGCCCGATATCCTGCAACGTTATCCGCCGATCGGTCAGGCACCAACCCGGCAGCCCCGCTCCCCTGTGGATAACCTGTGTACTAGTGCCAGATGCTTGTGCACAGTCTGTGGGTAGAGCTGTGGATAGAAAGAAATTTAAGCCCGAAATCCGTACTTGACCTGCGGAAACATTGGATTCATCTTGTGGACACAAAACATTTTTCGCCAAGCTTCATCCACAGCCTGCACCTTGCAGCTGGGGATAGACTGCGGCGCCGGAGGCCACATTTGCCGCCCAATGTGCACATTTTGTGACCGGACTCATGCCGCCGCACCGAATTGACGCCAGCCGCGGCGCACTGTACGCGCGGTGCGGAACATGCTGTGGATAACCGCAATCTGGCATAAGCTCTAAACATGGGCGATGTACTGATAGTCATGTTGCCTGCCCTCATTCTGGCGGCGGTGCTGTGGGCGGTGACCACAGCCCTGAAGCCGCGGAATTTCGGCATCTCCGACGCCGAGCGCTATCAGCGGGAACTGGCGGTAAAGTCCCTGGCCCACTACGCGGCACAGGTCCAGGCTGCCGAGGCTGCCCGCGCCCGGGTTGAAGCCACCACGCGCCCCAGCCAGAACTCCCAGCAGCAGACGCAGCAGGCCGACAACGCCCGCTCCGCCCTGCTGGCCAAGATCGGCTCCGCCCCCTCGCGGAGCCGCCACGGCCACGAGGACGCCCTGCTCGCCGTCGGACACCTGAGTCCCCAACTCCTCCTGCAACTCCAGTCACTGGCCCGCGACGGCCAGAAGACGAAGGCCGCCCGGCTCCTGCGGCAGTCGACCCACTCGGACTTCAAGACCGCAAAGAATTACGTAGAACGGCTGTAGCACATGGACTCCCTGCTCATTCCCGTACTGATCCTGGTGCTCGTGGCCGCCGGCGTGCTGATCGCGGTCCGCGCCTGGAGCCGCCGCGGCGAACGCTCCAGGCCGGCACCCATGCCACAGCAGGACCCCGGCTCGGCGGAGCTGGCGCGTGCGGCGGCCGCCAGGCTCACCCAGGAGCAGCACCGGCGGCTATACGCTCTGATCGCGCAGGGGCAGGCGATGGCCGCCATCAAGGTGTACCTCGAGGCCACAGGCGAGGGCCTGCGGGCGTCGCGCGACGCCGTCGCGGCGCTGGCGGCGCACCCCCAGCCGTTCCGCGCCCCGGAGCCCGCGCCGGAGGACGTTCCGGACGAGGACGACGTGCCGCAGCGGTTCGCGTACCGCTACCGCGCGATCGCCAGCAAGGGTGATGTCACGCGCGAGGTGAGCAGCAACATGCTCAATGATGAGATCTACGGGAGGATCCGCACCCTGGCCAAGAGCGGCGATACCGAGGCCGCAGCGACAGCCCTGACCCGCCACTCGGATATTTCCATGAAGCAGGCCAGGGAATTTATTGCGTTGCTGGGCGACTGAGCGCCATAGGGCCCTGGCCCCGTTCATCCATCCCGCTGGCCCTACCCGGTAGATTCCGCGCTGGCAGGTAGTTTTCCTCGCCTAGAAGTCGAACAGGTCCCCCAGCCAGCTTTCCTTTTTCTTGGGACGGCGGCGGTCGTCGTAACGCGGCTGCTCATACCGCGACTGATCTGGGCGCGACTGATCTGGGCGCGGACGGTCGCGGCGCTCATCGTACCTGCGGTCGTCATAGCGGCGGTCATCCGGGCGCCGGTCATCCCGGCGCGGGTCGAAGTTGTACAGCGGAGGCGGAATGTGGCCAGGCGCCGTAGGGGGGAAGGCAGCAGGCGGGAGCGCAGTCGGCGGCAGCGGCGCGGCGGGGACGGCTGCTGCCGGGCCCAGGGACTCCGCCGCACGGTCGATGATCTTGTCCAGCTCCCCCCGGTCCAGCCACACTCCCCGGCATTTGGGGCAGTAGTCGATCTCCACGCCGCTGCGTTCACTCATGATCAGGTCAATAGAATCCACGGGACACTTCATGTCCCGGACAACGAGCGGGCCGCCGAAAAGGTTCGGGCGGCCCGGTGTGCAGAGCCTACCGCTGGCCGGTGATCCCGGCGAGAAGCTGCTCAAACGGCAGGGATTCCAGCGCGGCCGGCTTCTGCTGCGGCCCTGAGTCCTGCAGCAGGCCGACAAACTCCTCCGCCGCCCGGTCCACGCGCACCGAGAGCGGTGAGCCGCCGTCGTCGTCGTTGTTTCCCCAGTCCTGCGGTCCGGCGAAGACCGCGGTGGCGGCGATCCGGGTGCGCAGGTAGGTGAAGAGCGGCCGCATCGCGAAGTCCAGCACCATCTGGTGCCGGTCCGTGCCGGCGGTGGCCCCGAGCAGAACGGCCTTGCCTTCCAGCGCCTTGGGATCGAGCACGTCGATGAAGGACTTGAAAAGCCCGCTGTAGGAGGCGCTGAACACGGGGCTGACGGCGATCACGCCGTCGGAGGCCTCGACGCCGGCGATCACTTCGGCCAGCCGCGGAGCCGCGTAGCCGGTCACGAAGTTGTTGGCGATGTCCACGGCCAGGTCCCGCAGCTCCACGACGTCGATGTCCACGGCGTAGCCGGCCGCGGCGAGCTGCCGTTCAGCCGACGCCGCCAGCTGGTCCGCCAGCAGGCGGCTCGAGGAGGGGACGCCGAGTCCGGCGGAGATAACGGTAATACGGCGGGTTTCCACGGAGTGCTCCTAAGTTGAATCCTGGTAGCAACGCTGTTACATGCGTTTGCATCTACCTCTAGAAGCGGCGGATGCCTGGATTTATTCCCGGACACACGCCTTGCCTGACAGGAGTGCCGCGCTCTGCCAGACTGCCCTCATGGCTGAAAACAAAACGCAGGCCACCGGCGCCTCGGTGGAGGAGTTCCTGGCCGCCGTCGAGCATCCGGTCCGGCGCGGCGACGGGTTCCGCCTGCTGGCGCTGATGTCCGGAATCACGGGGGAACCGGCGCAGATGTGGGGTCCGACAATTGTGGGGTTCGGCCGCTACCACTACAAGTACGCGAGCGGCCGGGAGGGCGACGCCGCGGCGGTCGGATTCTCCCCCAGGAAATCCAGCCTGTCGCTCTACGGCCTCACGTACGGACCGGAGGCCGCCGAACTGCTCGGCAGGCTGGGCAAGCACAAGGTCGGCGCCGGCTGCCTGTACGTCAACAAGCTCGACGACGTCGACGAGGCCGTGCTGGCGGAACTGATCCGGCTCGGCTACCGGCATGTCAGCACGATGCTGCACCACGCCTAGTTTTTTAAAGCAGAAGGCCCCCGCCTTCGGTCCCTCAGAGGGAACCGGAGGCGGGGGCCTTCCCGCAGTTCAGGACTGCAGCCGGTGAGGGCTACTTGCCTGCGATTACGTCGAGTTCGATCACAGCGGAAACGTCGTCGTGCAGACGGACGTTTGCCTGGTAGGAACCGGTCGACTTGATGTGTGCCGGCAGTTCAACCTTGCGCTTGTCGATGCGGCCCAGGCCAGCGGCCTCAACAGCGTCGGCGACGTCGCCCTGCTTGACGGTGCCGAACAGGCGACCGGTTGCGCCGGCCTTGACGATCAGCTTGACCGGCTTGGCGGAGAGTGCAGCGGCCTGCTTCTGAGCGTCTTCCAGGGAAGCGTGCTCGCGGGCAACGCGGGCAGCCTTGATGGACTCAACCTGCTTCTCGCCACCCTTGGACCAGGTCAGGGCGAAGTTGCGGGGCAGCAGGTAGTTACGTGCGTAACCGTCCTTGACCTCGACAACATCGCCAGCAGCACCGAGACCGGTTACTTCGTGGGTCAGAATGAGCTTTGCCATGTTAGTTAATCCCTTCCTTAGCCGCGGCCAGCGCCGGAGTAAGGCAGCAGAGCAACTTCGCGGGCGTTCTTGATTGCCTGGGCGATCTTGCGCTGTTCCTGCACCGTGACGCCAGTGACGCGACGGGCGCGGATCTTTCCGCGGTCGGAGATGAACTTGCGCAGCAATGCTACGTCCTTGTAGTCGATGACAGTGATGTCAGCGGCCTTCAAGGGGTTGGACTTTGGTTTGGGCTTACGGAGTTCAGCCTTAGCCATCGTGGAGCTCCTATTCGATGGAGCCCGTGGATATTGATCCACGGGATGGTGGTGATCCGGCGCGGTCTGCACCCGGCCGCCTTGCGGCGTCCAGGCGGTTTTCGTTGCCGGACCTTAGATGTTGTTTAGAAGGGAGGTTCGGAATCCGGGCCGTTGCCCCAGCCGCCACCGGCATTGCTGACCCCGGGCGTGGCCCACGGGTCTTCCTGCGCGGCGGGCTGGTTGCCGCCCCATGTTCCACCGGTGTTGCCGCCCTGGTTTGCACCCTGGCCGCCACCGAAGCCACCGCCGCTGTTGCCGCCGCCGAAGCCACCCTGTCCACCCTGACCGCCGGAGCGCTGGGTGCGGTTGACCTTGGCATTGGCGTAGCGCAGGCTCGGGCCGATTTCATCGACCTCAAGCTCGATAACGGTGCGCTTCTCGCCTTCTTTTGTTTCGTAGGAACGGCTCTTCAGGCGGCCGGAGACGATCACGCGCATGCCCTTGGTCAGGGATTCGGCGACGTTTTCGGCTGCTTCGCGCCAGACCGACGCGCGGAGGAACAGGGTTTCCCCGTCCTTCCACTCATTGGACTGCCGGTCGAAGGTGCGGGGAGTAGACGCGATGGTGAAATTCGCTACGGCCGAACCGGACGGTGTGAACCTGAGTTCGGGGTCATTGGTGAGGTTACCGACAACCGTGATAGTGGTTTCGCCTGCCATCTACTGCCTCCTTGTGCGTTCCTGCGGGGATGAAGATTGAAGGTTGGCTGCTGAATTACTCAGCAACAACTTTCTGCTCTTCGGGGCGGGTGATCTTGGTGCGCATGATGGTCTCGTTGAGACTCAGCTGGCGGTCAAGTTCCTTGGCGGTAGCCGGCTCAGAGGTGAAGTTCACCACGGCGTAGATACCTTCGGACTTCTTCTGGATTTCGTAAGCCAGGCGACGACGGCCCCAGATGTCAACCTTTTCGATGGTTCCACCATCGTTGGTGATGACGTTCAGGAACTTCTGAAGCGACGGCTCAACGGCACGCTCTTCGACCTCGGGGTCGATGATTACCATCAATTCGTAAGGACGCATATGTGAACCCACCTCCTTTGGGCTAAGCGGTTACGGCATTTCCGTAACAGGAGGTTCATTTGCGGTGTCATGCAATGCCCGGCCGCCGGAACGGTGGCAGGGCGCAGCACAGACTTCAATATCTTAGTGCATTGGGGCTGGTTTCGGCGATTCCTGATGGAGCCACGCTAGCCCGGGCTTGCCGGGGGCGGAACCGGGCAGGGCGCTCATGTGGAAAACCGCCGCACGGCCGGCGGTCGGGGAGCCGGCGTGCGCTCTGTGCCATGATCTGAAAATGGACACCGACACCGATGCCACCGCCGTGCCCCCACCGATCCGCCGCAGCCGGCTGCGCTTTGCGGTCATGATGCTGGTCGGCGTGCTCGCTGCGACGGTCACCGGGCTGGCAGGGTACTGGGTGGAGGCCCCGGCGGTCGGCTGGTCCTGCGCCGCGGCATGCTACGTGATCTGGGTCTGGCTGGTGATCGGCCGGCTGGACCCCATCGAAACCATGGCCCATGCCACGGCGGAGGACCCGTCCCGCAGCGTCACCGACCTGCTGATCCTGGCCACGAATGCGGCGAGCCTCGTCGCGGTGGCCGCCGTCGTTATCGATTCGCACAGCACCGACACCTGGGCGCGCTTCGGCGGCGGGCTTTTGGTGCTGTCCTCGGTGGCGCTGTCCTGGCTGCTGGTCCAGACCCTGTTTACGCTGCGCTATGCCGAGCTTTACTACAGCACCGACGCCCATGCGGGGGCGGCGGTTGGCGGGATCAACTTCAACCAGGCCGGCCCCCCGCAGTACACGGATTTCGCCTACCTCGCCACGAGCCTGGGAATGACGTACCAGGTCTCCGACACCGCCCTGGAAAACCATGGTGTGCGGGCCGAGGCGCTCAAGCACAGCCTGTTGTCATATATTTTCGGGACCATCATCCTGGCCGCCACACTCAACCTTGTGGTCGGGCTGACCGTCTAGGGCCGCTAGGCCCTTTCAGGGCCGTCTAGGGCCGGCCATGGCGCTTCAACCCCTCATTGACCTGCGGTTACACCGCCGTCCGGAAAAACGTCCGGGTGACCGTGGCCAGCCAGTGCGGGTCCTGGACTCCGCAGAGCTCGCGCGCCGAGTGCATCGACAGCAGGGGCACGCCGACGTCGACCGTCCGGATTCCCAGCCGGGTGGCCGTCAGCGGACCGATCGTCGAGCCGCACGGCATCACGTTATTGGAGACGAATTCCTGGTACGGAATCCCGGCGTCCGTGCACAGCCGCGCCCAGAGGGCGGCCCCGGCGGCGTCGGTCGCGTAGCGCTGGTTGGCATTGATCTTTAGCAGCGGCCCGCCGTTGAGGACCGGCCGGTTGGCGGGATCGTGCCGCTCCGGATAGTTCGGGTGCACGGCATGGCCGGCGTCCGCCGAAACGCAGAACGACGCCGCGAACGCCTGCCGCCGCTGGCTCGCCGAGGCTCCGAGTCCGTCGGATATCCGCACGAGGACGTCTTCGAGGAGGGGCCCGCACGCGCCGGATCGGGACGCTGATCCGATTTCCTCATGGTCGAAGGCGGCCAGCACGGCGATCGGCGCACCGTTTGGCAGCGGCGTGGCGGCGTGCGCGATCAACGCCGTGAGTCCGGCATGGGTCGCTGAGAGGTTGTCGAGCCGGCCGGAGGCGAAGAATTCACCCCGCGCGCCGAACACCGCCGGGGCCTGGGTGTCCGCAATGACGACGTCGTACCCGCCGATCTGCGCCGGATCCACCGCAGCATCGCTGACCCTGTCCGCGAGGAGCCCGAGCAGGTCCTCGCCGGCGGGATCGCCCAGGCCAAAGACCGGGTTCATGTGCTGCTGCTTGTCCAGGGCGAGGCCTTCATTTACGGCCCGGTCAAGGTGGATGGCGAGCTGGGGGAAGCGCAGTAGCGGGCCTGTGGCCGTGAGGTGCTGTCTGCCGTCGCGCATGACGAGCCGGCCGGCGAGCTGGAGTTCGCGGTCCAGCCAGGAGTTCAGGAGGGGCCCGCCGTAGACCTCAACGCCGGCCTGCAGCCAGCCGAACTTGCCCGTAGTGGGTTTCGGCTTGAGTTTGAAGGACGGCGAGTCCGTGTGGGCGCCGAGGATGTTGAAGCCCGTGGTCGGTCCGGCGCCTGACGGCACCACCCAGGCGATGAGGGCGCCGTCGCGGATCACATAGAACTTGCTGGCAGCGGCGGCTTGCGGCTCCGGCCAGGCCTGCAGTTCTTCCAGGCCCGTGAAGCCCGCCGCCTCCAGCCGGCGCGCGGCTTCGTGGACGGCGTGGAAACTCGACGGCGACGCGCTGACGTACGCGCCGAGGTCCTGGATGTGCTCTACGGCAGTGCTCGGTGTTGGCATGGCTCCGAGTCTAGCCCGGCACGCACAGGGCCCCGGGCGTGCCGGGCGCCGCCTTGCCTAGACGGTGACGTTGAGGCCGGCGGCGTAGCCCGCGGCTACCGAGCCGCTCATCGTGGCCAGCTGGTAGATACCGCCGTCGTTGCCGAAGACGTTGTCGGATTTCAGCGTGGTGCGGGGGAAATTCTGTGCACTGGATTCGTAGCCGGCCGACGCGTAGACCTCCTTGCAGGCTGCCTCGGTCAGCGCGATCTGCGACACCGCCAGAACCTGGCCGGCCGCCGTCGCCTTGTTCATGGACTCGAACACTTCGAAGTGGATGTGCGGCCAACGGCCGCTGTAGGCGCCGGGGTAGATGGTCGTGAACGTGACCTGCCCGTTGGCGTCGGCCTCCTGGACGCCGCGGAGGTAGTTCTCGTTCTGGAGCCCGGAATCGTACATGGAGTATCTGCCCTCGCGGTCACAGTGCCAGGCGTAAACGGCGGCGCCGGCCAGCGGGGTGCAGCCGTTGGCGTTGTCCAGCAGGGTCAGCGTGACGGTCAGCGGAATGCCCTCGGCCGTGCTGGTGGAGGTCCCGAAGCTGGACGTCATGTCCTGGCGGACCACGCCGGAAGCCTCGAGGACGTTGGGCCCGTTGGATCCGTCACCGGGGTAGGGGCCGGCGGTTTCCTGCGGGATTTCAATGCCGCATTCGGCGATCGCACGGGTCAGGGCCGGAGTGGCCGATGACGAGGCGGACGCCGCTGCCGCGGCCGACGTCGTTGCTGTCGCGGGCGCTGCTGCCGCCGAAGTCGCTGCGGCCGGGGCCGACGTCGAACTGCCGCTGGTGCCGCCAGGGGTGCAGGCCGCCAGGGCGGCAGCCGTGCCCGCGCCGAGGAACATGCCCAGGGATCGGCGGCTCATGAGGGTGGAGAGATCGAATTCCAGGCCGCGGTCATGGTTGGGGTGCGGCTCGTGCGGGGGCTGGGGCCTATTTGTCATAACCCCATCGAACCCGGCAGCGCTATGGGCTGGCTAGTCCCTTCCTGTGAAACGGCTGTGCCGCGGCTGGACATGCCCTCCTTTCGGGCCGGGGAATGGACATGTCCCCGCGGCAGGCATGGGCATGCCCTCCCCTCGCGCCGAGCAGTGGACATGGTGGCGCTATGTCCACTCGTGGGAGCAGAGGGAGGGCATGTCCGGATTTCAGACCTCAGAAAAGGCTCTCTGACCACGGCCAAGAACGGACATGTCCCTTCTCGGTACCGCCGGACATGCCCTCCCCTCCGCCAGGGGAATGGACATGTCCCCGCGGCAGGCATGGGCATGCCCTCCCCTCGGGCCAAGGCATGGACATAATGCCACTATGTCCGCTGGTTGGCGCCGGGGGAGGGCATGTCCGGTGGTCCGGGGTCGCCGAGCGAGTCCTGGAAGCTATGCCCCCGGTCGGGCGCCCACCGTGGCGTCCTCGGCACGAGCCACAGTGGCGTCCTCGGCAGCTTCAGCCTGAGCCTCAGCAGCTTCGGCGCTCCCGGCAGGAGCCTCGGCGACACCTGCTGCGGGAACGGTGGCCTTGGAGCCGTTCCTGCGGTAGCGGAAGACCCCGATCCCCACCACGACGGCGGCGAGAGCCAGCGAGAGCAGGAGTGATTCCCGCGTGGATTCCAGGATCACCATGCCGATCAGCAGGGCCACGATGCTGACGATCGACACCCAGGTCAGGTACGGGAAGAGCCACATTTTCAGCTGGAGATCCTTGGCGGCGGCGCCCATGCGGCGGCGCAGGATCAGCTGGGAGGCGGCGATCACGAGCCACACGAACAGGGCGATAGCGCCGGAAGTGTTGACCAGGAACAGGAAGACGGTGTCCGGGGCGATGTAGTTCAGGCCGACGGTGATGAAGCCGACCACCGTGGAGGCCAGTACCGCGGAAGAAGGCACGCCGCGCTTGGAAATCCGCATCCATGACTTGGGGGCATCGCCGCGGCGGGAGAGCGAGAACAGCATGCGGCTGGCGGTGTAGAGGCCCGAGTTCAGGCAGGAGAGCACAGAGGTCAGCACCACAATGTCCATGATGGTTCCGGCGCCGGGGATGCCGAACAGCTCGATGACCGCAACGTAGGGGCTCTTGGCGACGGAGGCGGAGTTCCAGGGCAGCAGGGTGACCACAATGGCGATGGAGCCGATGTAGAAGACGAGGATGCGCCAGACGGTGGACTTCACGGCCTTCTTGACGGCGTCGACAGGGTTTTCGGATTCACCGGCGGCGATGGTGGCAATCTCCGCGCCGAAGAAGGAGAACACGACAACGAGGATGCCGGCCAGGACGGCGCCGGGACCGTTGGGCATGAACCCTCCGTTGCCGATCAGGTTGTCCAGACCGGGTGCCGGAACGCCGGGGATGAGGCCGAGGATCGCGGCGGCGCCAAAGAGCAGGAAGAGCACGATTGCCGCCACCTTGATGGAAGCGAACCAGAACTCGAACTCGCCGTACGACTTCACGGACCCGAGGTTGGTCAGCGTCAGCAGTATCATCAGGGCAAGCGCCCACACCCACTGGTCAATGCCGGGGACCCAGCGGTGCATGATCGCAGCCCCGGCCGTGGCCTCGATGCCGAGGACAATGATCCAGAACCATGCGTAGAGCCAGCCGATGCTGAACCCGGCCCAGCGGCCCAGGGCCTTGTCCGCGTAGGTGGAGAATGAGCCGGTTTCCGGGTTGGCCGCAGCCATCTCGCCCAGCATTCTCATGACGAGGATGACGACGAGTCCCGCCGCGGCGTAGGCAACCAGGATGCCCGGGCCGGCCTGCTGGATCGCCGCACCGGAACCGACAAACAGTCCGGCGCCGATCACGCCGGCGATGGCGATCATGGACAGATGCCTGGGTTTCAGGGATTTTGAGAGCTGCTGGTCAGCGGGCATGGAAGCGCCGTCCTTTGTGGGGGTTCAGGCCCGCTCTTTGCCGGCACGGAATCGAATCCCTGCTGTGCGGCGGACCACAATGTCGTTTCACACTAGACCGCGCGGCACAGGCCCCGTCTTGTGCAGTCCCACAAATGACGGCCCGCGAGACCGGGCCATCCCCCAACAGGGAGGGCTTCAGCGCAACTAAAGTTGCCTCATAGACAACTCGGCAATGTGCCTGAAACCACTGCTTCAGGCCTACCCGCCGGTAGCCGGCTCCCACGGCCGGCGGGCCGTTCCCGTCAGTAGTCCGCGTTGCTCGGCACCACGAGGCCGGTCTCGTACGCGTACACGACGGCCTGGACACGGTCGCGGAGGTGGAGCTTGGTCAGGATCCGGCGCACGTGCGTCTTGACGGTGGCCTCGGACAGGAAGTACCTGTGCGCGATTTCGGCGTTGGAGAGCCCCTCCGCCATCGCCCCGAGCATCTCGTTTTCGCGGGGCGTCAGGTCCGCCAGCAACGGATCCCTCGCCGGGCGTGCCGGGCTGGCGGCGCGCTGTCCGCCGCCGTCCTCCGCCCCGGCGCGCTGTCCGCCGCCGTCCGCCCCGGCATGATCCATGCCGGCTCCGGCGCCGCGGACGTAGGTCTCCAGCAGCCGCTGCGTAACGCGCGGGGCCACCACTGCGTCGCCGCTGGCCACCACCCGCACCGCGCTGATCAGTTCCGCCGGCGCCACGTCCTTGAGCAGAAAGGCCGAGGCCCCGGCCCGCAGCCCGGCAAAGGCGTATTCATCGAGGTCAAAGGTGGTCAGGATGATGATCTTGGCGTCCGAATCCGAGGCCGCGATGGCCCGGGTGGCCTCGATCCCGTCCAGCACCGGCATCCGCACGTCCATCAGGACGACGTCGGGCGCGAGCTCCCGGACGTGGCTGACCGCTTCGGCACCATTGGATGCCTCGCCCACGATGCACAAATCATCTTCGCCCTCCAGGATGAGCCGGAAGCCCATCCGAAGCAGCGGCTGGTCATCCACCAGCAGAACGCGTACCGGTCCTTTGTCGAGCATTGTTCCCCCCTGTATCCGTGGCATTCTCGCCATTGCAGTTCAGTTCCGTGTGCACGCGCCAGCCGCGCTCACCAGTGCGCCCGGCGTGTACAGTGCCTGCGTAAATCCTGGCCCGCTCCCGCATCCCGGCGATTCCATGCCCGGTGCCGAAGGTATCCAGTGAGTCGGGCTTCGCCTGCGCGGCGGCCCCGGCACTGCCGGGGTCAACGGTGCCCCTGCCGTCGTCGACCACTTCGATGGTGACGCGTGAACCGTTGCGGACAATGCTGACGTCCACGCGGCTGAGCGCACGGCCGTAGCGCAGCACATTGGTCAGCGACTCCTGCACAATCCTGTACACGGTCAGCTGGAACGCCGCATCGGAGGGCAGGGACGGGCCGGTGTGCGTGTAGTGCAGCGGCAGTCCCGCGGTGCGGAAACCCTCAAGCAGTGTGGCCAGGCTGCCTCCGGCCACCAGCGGCTCGCGCGGGGCGTGCCCTGCGGCGGCGTCCTCGCGCAGCACGCCGAGCACCCGGCGCATGTCGGCCAGCGCGGTGCGTCCCGTCCGGGAGAGTTCGGCCAGGACGCCGGCGGCGCGCGCCGGATCCTTCTTGACCACGACGGCGGCGCCGTCCGAAAGGCTGATCATGACCGTCAGCGAGTGCGCCACGACGTCGTGCATTTCGCGCGCGATCCGGTTCCGTTCCGTGACCGAACCGAGCTGCTGGGCGCGGGCGGCCCATGCGGCGATCTCGTACTCGTGCTCGCGCCGCTGCCGCACCGAGATCCCGATCCCCGTGGCGATCACGTTGGAGAGCGTGATGCCGATGCCCGCCGCGATGCCCGTGAGCAGCTGGAAATTCTCCGGCGTGCGGACCGCCATGTCCGGGAGCCGCCCGTCCAGCGGACCAACGGCCAGCAGGAAGTACAGGAGCAGGAGCGGGGCGGTGGTCAGGGCAAGTGTTGCAAGGGCGAACCGCCGCGTGCGGACGACGGCGACGGCGTACAGCGAAAACCAGAGCCCGGCGGAGACATTGGATCCCCACGGATGCAGGAAGGTGACGGCCAGCTCCAGTGCCGCCACGGCGGCCGCCACCCGCACGGGATAGGCCCGCCGGAACAGCAGGACGGGCGCGGCCGCGGCGAGCAGGACGGCCACCGGCCAGTCGCCATGCAGGATCGACTCGATGGCCGTCGGCGTGACCAGGACCAGGTAGCAGAGCACCACCAGGACATCCATGACTCGCGGATTGGCCAGCAAGTAGCGCCGGAGCCGGCCGCGGCGGCGGGCGGTGAGTTCGGCGAGCGACGCGTCGGCCGGTCCGGCCGACGCGTCCCTCACAGGTACTGCATCGATCATGCTCTGAGCCTAGACGCTGGGCCTGTGCGCCCGGCTTAGACGTCCCGCTTCTTGAGCAGGATGGCGGCCAGGAGCACCGGGACCACAACCCAGGCGCCCAGCACCAGGCCGGCCTGCCAGGCCTCGAGCGTGTCCGGGACGTGCTCCACGGCGGTCAGGGGATCCACGGTGTTGCCGGGCAGGTACTTGCGGGCCTCCACGAAGAAGTCGCCCGGAATGAGCTGGAAGGCGATGGGCGCCACGAAGAACAGGCCGACCAGGCTCATGATGCCGCCCGCCGAGTTGCGGATCAGGGTGCCCAGCGCCATGCCGATCGCCGCGACCGCCGCCACATAGATGCTGTTGACAACGAGCAGCTTGACCGACTGCGAGCTGCCCAGGTCCAGGCCGAGGCCGTAGTTATCCAGGATCGGCACCGACACCAACCCGGCCACCAGGGTGGAGGCGGCGGTGATGACGAAGGAGGTCAGCACTACCACCACGAGCTTGGCCGCGAACGCCGGAATCCGTTTGGGCACTGCCGCGAACGTGGACCGGGCCATGCCCGTGGTGAACTCGGAGCTCATCAGCAGCACACCGAGGGAGCCCAGGATCAGCTGGGCAAACGCGATGCCGGAAGTCGGCACGCTGACGGCGATGTCGCCGCCCTGCGCCGCGAGCCTGGCCGCCACCTCCGGGTCCTGGGCCGCCGCCTCGGAGAACTGGCCCGTCCCCCAGGCCGAAAGCGCCCCGAACCCGACCATGACGACCACTGTGGAGCCGAGCAGGATCAGCGTGGAGAGCAGGGTGCGGAACTTGATGAATTCGGAGTTGAGGACCCGCAGGAAGCTGGGGCCGGGGCCGGAACTGCTGCCGTTTCCGGACCGCTGCGCGCGGGATTCGGCGCCGCGGGGCGATGGCGTGGATTCAACGGTTGTGGAGCTCATGGCTTAGTTGCCTCCGGCTTCGACGGGAACAGCGCCCGTGGTGATCAGCGAGTGGTATTCGACCTCATCCTTGGTCAGCTCCATATAGGCCTCCTCGAGGCTGGCCTGCAGCGGGGTGAGTTCGTAGATCATGACGTGGTTCTCCAGCGCTGCGGTGGCGATCTGCCGCGGGTCCAGGCCTGTGACTTCGAGGAGCTCACGCTCCTGGGCCTCCACGGAGACGCCGGTTCCGGCCAGCAACTGCATGAGCCGGTCCGGCTGGTCTGTGCGGACCCGCGTGCGGCCCTGGCCCTTGCCGGTGATGATTTCCTGGATCGGGGCGTCCGCAATGATCCTCCCGCGGCCAATCACGATCAGGTGGTCCGCCGTGACGGCCATTTCACTCATGAGGTGGCTGGAGAGGAAGACCGTGCGGCCCTCGGAGGCCAGATACTTCACCAGGTTCCGGACCCACACCACCCCTTCCGGGTCGAGACCGTTGACGGGCTCGTCCAGGATGACGGTCTGCGGGTCGCCCAGGAGCGCGGCGGCGATGCCCAGCCGCTGGCCCATGCCCAGTGAGAAGCCGCCGACCTTCTTGCGGGCCACCTCGGCCAGCCCGGTCATCTCAATGACTTCGTGGACCCGCTTCTTGGGGATGCTGTGGGTCGCGGCCATGGCCAGCAGGTGGTTGTAGGCGGAGCGGCTCGTGTGGACGGCCTTGGCGTCGAGCAGCGCACCGACATCGCGCAGCGGCGCGGCGTGCCCGGTCAGCGGCGACCCGTTGACGGTCACTGAGCCCGACGTCGGCCGGTCCAGTCCCATGATCATGCGCATGGTGGTGGATTTTCCGGCCCCGTTCGGACCCAGGAAGCCGGTGACCCGGCCGGCTTCGACGGTGAAGTTGACGCCGGCGACGGCGGTCTTGTCGCCGTAAACCTTGGTCAGGCCTCGTGCTTCGATCATGGAAGCTTTCCTTTGCGTAGCGGGAGATTATCCGGGGCTCCGCAGTCACGGGCCCGTCTGCACACCACGCTACCGAGGCCGGCGGCGTATTTCGCCGGTCTCAGGGATGATTCAGGGGCCAATCAGGGTAGTCCGGGAGGATGACAGGCTCAGTCGAGGGGCGAGTAGTAGGTCAGGGCGTCGCGGCGGACCGTGAACTCCACGCTCCGCACTCCTGGCATGACCTCCCCGTCGACGGCGAGGACCATGGGCCCGTTCCCGGGTTCCACCGTGATCCGGTCCGTTTCGCTGAGGTGGGTGATTTCGGAAGTGGCCACGGTGCCCGTGAGCACGGCCCAGAGCAGCCGCAGCCGGGCAAACGGCTCATCGGCAGTAATCATCCGCAGGTCCAGGACCCCGTCCGCCAGCACGGGGCGCACCAGCGGCGCGTGGTCGCTGGGGTAGTAGCGGCCGCGGCCGATATACAGGATCCACAGCCGGTGCCGCACCCCGTTGACGATCAGGGTGGTGGGGGTACCGGCCGCGAAGGTCCGGAACATGGCCACCACTCCGGCCAGGGGTTTTCCCAGAGCCGGCTGGAGCTGTTCGCGCCGGCGGACCAGGTTCGGGTAGAGACCGATGCTGGCCGTGTTGAGCATGATCAGTTCGAGGTGCTCCGGGCTGTCGGGGAGCCCGCGTTCGACACTCACGTGGCCGATGTCGGCCACTGCGGCCTCGCCGTGCGAGGCCGCCTGCACCGCCGCCCCCAGCGTGGGCGTCCCGGCGTCGCGGGCAAAGTGGTTGAGCGTTCCGCCGGGGAGCACCAGCAGCGGGAGGGAGCGTTCGACGGCGGCGGCCGCCGCGGCGCCCACGGTTCCGTCGCCGCCCCAGACGCCCAGGGCCGCAATGCCCGGCCGCGTCGCGACCTCGGCGATGCCCGCGTCAACGGCCTCATCATGCCCAATTTTCTTTATATACGCTTTGGGGAATGTTTTTTGCAGGGCGTCAACGGTCTCGTCGGCATAGGACCCGCCGAGGGTGTTGACGGCGATGCAGAGACCCTGTCCGTCCGGGAGTTCCGCGGCCCGGACGGCGCCACGGCGGGTTTCCGGGAAGGGCGGCCGGACGGGCCACCACTTCCGCGTCACCATGGCCGCGCCGGCGCCGATCGCGGAACCGAACAGCACATCCGAGGGCCAGTGGGCCCCGGTGTGGACCCGGGAGTAGGCCACCCCGGCCGCGACGGGGGCCAGCGCCGCACCGAGTGCCGGCCGGACCATGCCGACTCCGAGCGCGAAGGCCACCGCGGAGGCCGAATGGCCCGAGGGCATCGACGAACTCGTCGGCTGCGGATTGACGAAGCGGAAGACCGGAAGGTGTTCGGGCAGGGGCCGCGTCCGGGGCAGGAGGGTCTTGAACACCACGTTCGTGACTGCCGAGGCCACGCCTTGGGCCAAGAGCCCATGCAAGGCTGCCCGGCGCGTCCTTCCGGGCACCAGGGCCATGGCTCCGGCGACGCCGAACCAGAGTTTGCCTTTGTTGGCGGCGGCGGAGAGACGGCGGAAGAACTCGTCATGGCCTCCGCCCGGCAGATTGGAGACGGCGCGCACCAGTTTGAGGTCGAATTTCGACAGGCGGCCGGGGGCCTTCCTCAGCATGGTTCGCATTTGACCACCATACTGCCGGACGGCCCGCCGGAGGCAAGGGCGCGGCGGGCACCTACCTCGCGCGCAAGGGCTTCGCGGCGCCGGCGAGCACCAGGGCCACCAGAATCGGAATCCCGATCGCCAGCAGGGCGGCCCTGATACCGGTGACATCGCCCAGGTAGCCCAGCAGCGGCGGCCCGGCGAGGAAGGCAATGTAGCCCAGCGTGGACACGACGGACACCCGGGCGGCCGCCTTCCGGGGGTCATCCGCCGCGGCGGACATCCCGATCGGAAATGCGAGGGCGGCGCCCACGCCCCAGAGCACGGCGCCGGCAGCGGCCAGCCAGATGGTGCCGGCGAACACGAAGAGGCAGAGGCCCGCGGCTGCCGCGGCCATGCTGGCGCGCAGCACAGCCACGCGGCCGTAGACGTCGATCGCGCGGCCGCCGAAGAAGCGCATGGCGGTCATTGCCAGCACAAAGGCGGCGAACAGCAGCGCCCCCGTGGATTGTTCAGCGCCCAGGCCGTCAACCGCGGCCTTGGCAATCCAGTCATTGCCGGCGCCTTCAGTCAGGGTGGCGCCGAGAACGACGACGCCGATCAGCAGCGTGCGCCCGTCCCGCCAGGCCGACCCGCCCTTGCCGTGGTCCGGGTCCCCCGCGGCGGGCGCCGCGGCGGGCAGATGGGGCAGGAAGTACCGCGGGGCCACCGTGGTCAGGACGGCGACGACGGCGGCTATGACCAGCAGATGCTCCGGGAGCCCGACCCCCAGGGTGGACAGGCCGGCGCCGATCAGGGCCCCGATGAATGCGCCGCCGCTGAAGGCCGCGTGGAACTGCGGCATGATGGTGCGCCCGAGCCGGTGCTCGACGTCGGCACCTTCAATGTTCTGCGAAACATCCCAGAGCCCGACGCCGATCCCGAAGAAGAACAGGGCAATCGCCGTCCCCGGGACGGAGGCCGCCATCAGGGACAGCGCGACGCCGACGCCGGCCGCCGCGGCCACAAGTCCGGCGCTCCGGACGGTGTTGGCGGTGCCGATCCGGCCGACGACAAACCCGGCCGTGGGCAGGGCGATCAGCGAGCCGACCGCCAGGCACAGCAGCAGCGTTCCCATCTGGCCCGCGGTGATGTGCAGGATCTCTGTCACCGCGGGGATGCGGGCAGCCCAACTGGCGAAGACTAATCCGTTGATCCCGAAGACAAGGAAAGTCGCCCCGGTGGCAGCCTTCAGTTGCGGGACGGTTGCGGTACTGGTCATACGATCACTGCTTCCACCGAGCGTTGTGAGAGTTGGTCAAGTTCTTCCAGGCTGAGCTGCCGGTCGGTCACGACGGCATCGACGGCGTCCAGGGATGCGACGAGGGCGACGGCGCTGGCGTTCCATTTGGATCCGGCGCAGGCGACGATCACCCGGGCCGCGGATTCCAGGCCAGCGCGCTTGACGGCGGCGTCGTCGAGATCGTGGGCCAACAGCCCGTCCTTGAGGTTCAGGGCGCAGGGCGTGACCACGGCGGCGTCGAAGCGCAGCGAGCGGATGTTGGATTCCGTCATGGGCCCGCGGAAAGACAGTTCACCGGGAACGAGGCTGCCGCCCGGCATCAGGAGCTCGGGGCGGCGGCCGGCAGGCACATCGTCCAGGGACAGCGCGGTGACGGCTCGCAACGACATCGGCATGATCGTCATCTCGCGCTGGCGCAACTGGCGGGCGATCTCCGTAGCGGTGGTGCCGCTGTCCAGCCAGACGTGACTCCGGTCCTGGAGCATGGCCGCCACACCGGCGGCGATCCTCACCTTGGCGGTGTGGTCCTCCAGCTCGCGCTGCCCGTATTGGGGGTTTTCACCGCCGAAAACCAGGCTCTTGGCTCCGCCGTGGACCCTCCGCAGCACGCCGTGCAGGGCCAGGATGTCGAGGTCGCGCCGGATGGTGGCACCGGAGGCGCCGCAGGCGGCCATCAGGTCGTCCACCGTCACCTGCTCGCGGTTGCGAAGCAGTCCGCCGATCAGGCGGTGCCGCTCATCAGTGTTCATGATCAAATGCTAACGGTTTGTGATCATTTAATCATTTGTTGCGCGACCCAAAGAGCAAACGCGGGGTCACTTGGCGCCCCAGAAACCCCTCGGGGATGGGCGTTAAGTGACGCCGCGTTGCTTGTTGGCTTAGCGGGCGCGCTCGACGCGCTTTTCGTCCCAGACCGGTTCGGCGGACTCGTAGACCCTGCCGTCGGAGCCGAAGACCAGGAAGCGGTCGAAAGTGCGGGCGAACCAGCGGTCGTGGGTGACTGCCAGGACGGTGCCTTCGAAGTGGTCGATCGCCCGTTCCAGGGCCTCGGCCGAGTGCAGGTCGAGGTTGTCCGTGGGTTCGTCAAGCAGCAGCAGCGTGGCGCCGGAGAGCTGCAGCAACAGGATCTGGAACCGCGCCTGCTGGCCGCCGGAGAGGGACTCGTACTTCTGCTCGGACTGCGCTGCCAGCCCGTAGCCGTCCAGCGCCCCGGCGGCGGCTTCGCGGCCCATGCCGGAGCGGTGCTCGTCGCCCCGGTGCAGGATTTCGAGCAGGGTCTTGCCCAGCAGGTCGGGCCGGACGTGGGTCTGGGCGAAGAAGCCGGGCCGGATCCGGGCGCCGAGTTTCACGGTGCCCTCATGCGGCACCTCCGCGATCTCGACGTCGGACACCGGCAGGTGCTCCCGTTCCGGATCCGTGCCGCCGGTGGCGAGCAGGCGCAGGAAGTGGCTCTTGCCCGAACCGTTGGAACCAAGGACGCCCACCCGGTCGCCGAACCAGATCTCGGTGGAGAACGGCTTCATCAGGCCCGTCAGTTCCAGTTTCTCCGCCACGACGGCGCGCTTGGCGGTGCGCCCGCCCTTGAGCCGCATCTGCACATTCTGCTCGATCGGCAGGGCCTCGGGCGGACCGGCCTCGAGGAACTTCGCGAGCCGGGTCTGGGCCGCGTGATAGCGGTTGGCCATGTCGGAACGGAAAGCGGCCTTGTTCTTGTACATGTTGACGAGTTCCTTGAGCTTTACGTGCTCCTCGTCCCAACGCTTGCGCAGCTCCTCGAAGCGCGCGTTCCGGTCGGCCCGGGCATCCACGTAGGAACCGAAACCGCCGCCGTGGATCCAGGCCCCGGCGCCGTTGATGCCCGGTTCCAGCGTGACGATGCGGCCGGCGGCGTTGTTGAGCAGTTCACGGTCGTGGCTGATGAAGAACACGGTCTTCTTCGACTCGTTCAGCTTGGCCTCGAGCCAGCGCTTGCCCGGGACGTCGAGGTAGTTGTCCGGCTCGTCCAGGAGCAGCAGTTCGTCCGGGCCGGCGAAGAGAGCCTCGAGCACCAGCCGCTTCTGCTCGCCGCCGGAGAGGCTCGACGCCGGGCGGTGCTGCGCCCGGTCAAACGGCAGGCCGAGGGCGGCCATGCAGACCTCGTCCCAGACGGTCTCGACGTCGTAGCCGCCGGCGTCTCCCCAGTCCACGATGGCCTGGGCATAGGCCATCTGGGTGGGCTCGTCGTCGTGCTCCAGCATGGCGAGTTCTGCCTCGTCGACGGTGCGCGCGGCGGCGGCCAGGGCGGGCGGGGCGGCGGAGACCAGGAGGTCGCGGACGGTGGACTCATCCCGGACCTGGCCCACGAACTGGCGCATGATCCCCATGTTGCCGGAGCGGCCGATCACGCCTTCATCCGCAACGAGGTCGCCGGAAATGATCCGGAACAGCGTGGTCTTGCCGGTTCCGTTGGGCCCGATCAGCGCCGTCTTGGTGCCGTCGGGGACCTTGAACGTCACGCCGTTGAGCAGCTGGGTGCCGTCGGAGAGGAAGTAGTCGATGCCGGAAACGTCAATATGAGCCACGCGTTCAATCTTCCCATGGACGGACGGACCGGCCGGGGCCCGGGCGCCTAGCTGTTCACCAGGAGCTCCGGACGGCGTCCTGCCCAGGGCCGCACCGCCTCCACGGCGGCACCCACCGTGAAGACTGTGGCGTCCTCGAATGGATGGCCCACGATCTGCACACCCGTGGGGATGCCGCAGTCGGCCATGCCGCTCGGCACGGCCAGGACGGGGCAGCGGTTGCTGATGTTGAAGGGCGCCGTCATGTGCCCCTGCCAGTAGTGCCCGAGCCGCTCGCCCCCGGCGTCGATCCCGTCAAGGTACATGCCGTCCGCGTCCAGGGCGGCCACGGCCGAGGCCGGGCAGAGAAGGGCGTCGAAGCCGGACATCGCCGCGGCAAGCTCGGCCTGGATTCTGGTTTCCGCCCGGATGCCGTCGACGAACCGGTTTTCCGCGGCGGCTTTCCGGGCGTCCGCCATGAACCGCCGTGTGTACGGGGCCAGCAGCTCGGGAGACTCCGAGGTCTCGTCCTCCATGGCCGGACCGAGGAGGTAGCCGAAATGTGTGAACATTGTCCGGCTGATGTCCTCGGTGGTCCAGGGCAGCTCGATCTCTTCCACCACGGCGCCGGCATCACGCAGGGCCGTTGCCACGCCGCGCGTATTGGCCTCAACATCCGCGGCGACGGGATAGTTCCCCAGCCGGATGCAGAGAGCGATGCGCATGCCGGCCACTGCCGAGGCGGTGTCAGCACCCGGCGGGCAGGACAACGCCGGACTCCCGGCGAGGGAGGTGTGGTCGCCCGGATGACGGCCCGCCATGACGTTCGCCAGCAAGGCTGCGTCCGCCACGGTCCGTGCCATCGGGCCGTCGCCGCGGTAGTGGTCCGCGGAGAGCGGGGCCAGGCCGGGAATCCTTCCGTAGGGCGCCTTGTAGCCGACGGTCCCGGTGAACGACGCCGGCAGGCGGGTTGAACCCGCGATGTCGGAGGCGGTGGCCAGCGGCGCCAGCCCGGCGGCCAGTGCCGCCCCGGAACCGCCGGAGGAGCCGCCCGGGGAATACTGCCGGTTCCAGGGATTGCGCGTGACTCCCCACAGGGGACTGTGGGTGACGGTGGCGCAGCTGTATTCGGGCGTGGTGGTGCGGGCATGGATGATGCCGCCGGCACGCCGGATTCGGTCGATGACGGGATGGTCCGCGTGCGCGAGCTCCCCCTTGCGGGCTACGAGCCCCTGCGAAAGGGTGCGTCCCCGGAGCCCGTGCTTTTCCTTGGCGGCCACCGGCAGCCCCAGCAGGGGTGTGAGGTCCCTGCCCCGCGCATACCGGGCAGCGGCCTGCCGTGCTGCCGGGAGCGCCTCTTCGAACAGGGTCTCCGTCAGGGCGTTGATGCCGCCGTTGACGGCCTCGGTCCTGGTGATCACCGCTTCCATGAGCTCCACCGGCGAGAGCTCCCGGGAGCGGAAAAGCCGCAGGGCCGTGCCGGCGTCGAGGTAGTGCAGCTCGGTCATGCCAAGGCCGCTGCCGGCTCGGAGGAGGCTTCGGCCAGGGCGCCGGCAACCAGGTCCCGGGCCACCCCAGTGAGCATGTCCACGCCGGCAACCATGTCCTCGTCGGTGCTGAACTCCCGTTCGCAGTGCGAGACGCCGTCCACGCTGGGGATGAAGAGCATGACCGACGGCGCCACTGTGTTCATGGCAACGGAATCGTGGCCGGCCATGGTCTGGATCCGCCGCGCGGAAAGGCCCAGGTCTGCAGCCACCTTGTCCGCGAGTTCGATCCCGCCTTCGGGGAAGCGGCGGATCGGCCGGATGTCGAAGTCCTTCACATTGACTTTGATGTCGTGCTCGCGTGCCAGCGCATCGATGTCCTCGATGAGTTTGGCGCGGGCCGCCTTGACGATGTCCGGATCGCCGGAGCGGAGGTCGGCGACGAGGTGGACCCTACGGGCCACCACAATGGGCGAGTTCGGTTCGAGGGTCAGCTGGCCCACGGATGAGACGAGGGCCTCCTCGGCGAACTCAGCCGTGACGTCGTGCACCATAAGAATGATCTTGGAGGCTGCCACCAGGGCGTCGTGCCGGTCGGCCATGGCCGTCGCTCCGGTGTGCGACTGTTCGCCGAGCACTTCGATGTCCAGTTTCTGGGTGTACCAGCTGCTGTCCACCAGGCCGATGGAGATGCCCTCGCGTTCCAGGATCCTGCCCTGCTCGATGTGGATCTCGGCGTAGCCGGCGGCCTCGGGCCCGTCAGAGGTGCCGAGGTACCCGATGCCATCCAGCGCCTCACGGACTGTGACGCCTTGCAGGTCCGCCACATCCAGCATCTGTTCCCGCTGCAGGAGTCCCGCAAACACCGAACTTCCCATGATGCTCGGCGCGAACCGGCCGCCCTCCTCGTTGAACCAGTTCACTACGGCCAGGTTGAACCGCGGCGCGGGCCCGCCCTCCGCAACCTCGGCGTCCAGACGCCGGGCCGCGTGCAGGGCGGCGACGACACCGTACGCGCCGTCGAACCGGCCCCCGAGCGGCTGGCTGTCCAGGTGGGATCCGATCAGCACATAGGGCGCCCCCGGCGTCCACTCCAGCAGCCCGAACATGTTGCCGATCCCGTCCACCCGGAGTTCCCATCCGGCGTCACGCACCCACCCGGCGAACCAGTGGCGTGTCTGCGCATCCTCCGGGGTTGCCGCCTGGCGGTCGACGCCGTTGTCGGGGGTGGCGCCGATGGTGGCCACGTGGTGGAAGTCTTCGAGGAAAGCTGCTGAAGTCATGGGAAATCCTTTGTAGGTTGCGGTGGAGAGGGTGGGGCGGCGGGCTTAGCCCATGCGGCCGCGCGTCTCGGGAACCTTGGTGAAGAGCACCAGCAGGAGCACGACGGCGGCGGCCGCGGCCATGTAGAAGCCGGGCGCGTGAGGCACTCCGGTGCCGCCGACCAGGGCGGTCCCGATGAACGGTGCTGTGCCGCCGAAGAGCGCGTAGGCGCCGTTGTAGCTGATTGCCGCCGACGTGAAGCGGGTGCGGGTGGTGAAGATTTCAACGAAGAAGGTGTAGCAGCCTCCGCCGTAGATGCAGAGCGCCACCACGAAGAGGGACTGGCCCAGGAGGGCAAGAGGGAGGCTTCCGCTGGTCACCAGCATGAAGCTCGGCACTGAAAGCAGGGCCAGCGCGGCTGAACCGGCAATGAGCATCGGTTTGCGGCCGAAGCGGTCGCCCAGCCGGCCACCGAAAGGAAGCAGGACGGCGTAGAGCGCGAGAGCGGCGGCGTTGACCAGGAGGGACTGTTCACGGCTCAGGTGGCCCGTGGTCTGGACATAGGAGACGAAATAGGCCGAGAGGAAGTAGAAGCCCATTGCGGTCAGGCCCATGACGAAGATGACCTGGACCATACGGAGCCGGTTTTCGCGGAAGGCTTCGCGGACCGGGCTGAATTCCTTGGTCCGGGCAGCCTTGGCCTCATTGAACGCATCGCTTTCCACCGTCCGGCTGCGGATCCAGACGCCGAACAGGGCGAGCGGCAGTGCCAGCAGGAACGGCAGGCGCCAGCCCCACGCCATGAAGGCCTCGTTGGGCATTGACTGGCTCAGGATGAGGATCATCGAACCGGCGACGACAGAGGGCAGCGCAGTGGCGGCGATGGTGATGTTGAGCCAGAACCCGCGGCGGCTGACCGGGGCGTGCTCGAAGACAAACGAGGGTGCTCCCACGGATTCGCCGCCGGCGGAGAAGCCCTGGATCAGCCGGCAGAGGACCAGCAACACCGGTGCCCAGGCGCCGATCTGGCCGTAGGTCGGCAGCAGCCCCATCAAGGCGGTGGCCCCGCCGATGGCGACGAGCGTGATGGTCAGGACCCGGCGGCGGCCGATCCGGTCGCCGAGCGCGCCGAAGAACAGGCCGCCGATGGGACGGACCACGAAGGCGACGCCGAAGGTGGCGAACGTGGCAAGCATGGCCGTGACCGGGTTGCTGCCGGGGAAAAACAGTTGGGAGAAGATGACGGCGGTGAGGCCGTAGAGCGTGAAATCGTAGAATTCGATGAACTGCCCGATGCTGCCGCCTGCGAGGACCCGCTTCTGCATCTTGGTGATGCCGAGAGGTCCGGACCGCGGAGCGTCCTTGTCCAGGGCCGGGGCGGACGGTGTGGTCTGGGAAGCGGACACCGGCTGGTCCTTGATGTCGTTGATCGTCATGACAGCCACGCTAGAGGCGCCGTGTTTCCGAAGTTCCCTGCCGTGTTACGGGCCCGGGAAATGAAATCTGCTGATGTTGCCGCTGTGTTGCCGGCAAGCCACGGTCCGGACATAAGTCGGACACCTGGGGCGTGAATCGGAACCATTGAATCTCCTTTGATCAACATGGTTGTCGCGCTTCGGGACTCGGCCAAGGGCCGTCATTGCGCGGGATTTGCCGTTGGACTCCCGCCGGCACCACCGCACTGGACCAACTTTGTGTGATCCGGTTCACATCTGTCCAATTGATTGTTTTGGCCAAATCAATCGATTTCATCGATGCCAATCGCTGCGGATTTTCGCAGTCACAGTCGGTGGGCACGGGGAATCCGCCGGGCTAGTGCCGGGCGGCACCGTAGAGCCGGATGCAGGTCTCCTCAAAGGCCAGTGCCCGGCGGGTGGGTTGCACTCCCTCGGGCCGGACCAGCATCACCTCGATTGGCGGGAAGTCATCCGTCAGGGTCAGGGCAACCACCCTGCCGCCGGAATACGTCATGTCGCTGTGGAGCCGCTGGTTCAGCATGGCGTAGCCGTGGCCCTTCGCCACAAACGAGCGCACCGTCTCATACCCGGCAAAGCGGTGCCGGACATTGGGAAGCACCCCCGCGATCGCGTACAGCTGCTCGTAGTATTCCCGGCTGTGCGGCAGATCCAGCACCACCGCGGGTTCGCCGTCGAGATCCTTCAGTGCGATGCTTCGCTCGGGCCGGGACGCCGCGGGGTGTTCAGCATGGACCAGCACATGAGGGGGCACGCGCTCGAGCACCGTGTGTGTGAAGCCCCGGCCCCGGCCGAGACCGTACATCAGCGCGACATCGCACTGCCCTTCGAGGAGGGCCGTCTGCAGGCTCGCCAGATCGGCTTCCAGGAAGGAGACCTCGACTCCCGGATGCTGAACTTCGAAGGTCTGCAGGATTGCGGGAAGCCTGAAGGGCGCCAGGGGCGAAAACACGCCCACTTTGAGCTCTCCGACCAGGCTTGTCGCAAGCCCGCGGGCTGACTCGTACAGCGAGTCCGCATGCTCCAGCAGCACCTTGATGTCCTGGGCCAGCTGCCGGCCGGACGGCGTCAGGCGCAGGCCGCGCGTCCTGAGCCGGACAAACAGCTGCGTCGACAAACTTGCTTCAAGCTGGGCCATGGCGGTGGACAGGGTGGACTGGGTCACGAGCAGCCTTTCGGCCGCCGCAGTCATGTTTTCGAGCTCGGCCACCACCGCGAAATACCGCAGCTGGGTCAAGGTAAAGGGCTTCGCCATTCGTCAATGCTCGCATTCTGCGCGGATCCGCGCGGTCACAGGCCCCGGAGCCGGTGCAGGAGTAGGGCGACGTGCAGCGACGTCCGGGACTCCGCGTCGTCGAGGTCCACGCCGAGGAGCTCTTCAAGGCGGGCCAGCCGCGCGTACAGTGTCGGGCGGCTGAGATAGCCGGTGCGGGCCAGAGCCGCTTTGTTGCCGCCGGACTCGAGGTAGCGGCCCAGCAGTTCCAGCTGCCCGCCGCCGTCCCGGGCGTCGGCCTGCAGGACACCCTCCAGTTCTGACTCCGCGAACTGCTGCACCCGCGGATCCTTGCGCAGCAGGGCCAGCAGCCCCCGAAGCCGGACGTCCGTCGCCCGGTAGAACGGCTTCCGATCACCCCGCAGCGTCGCCGCGGTTTCGGCGACGTGGGCGGCTTCGTCAATGCCCGCCGCCGCTTCGAGCAAGGAACCCCTCAGGTGCCCCACGCCGATGCTCCATGTCGCCTCCGCCGGATTGCCGGCCCAGCCTCCGCCGGGCAGACCTCTGCCGGGCCGGGCTCCGCGGACGGGTGGGCCGGGTGGCGTGTCGCTGCCCGCGAGGGCATCGGCGAGACGCTGGAGGGTCGGGTCCTCCAATTGCTTCGCAGGAACGGCCAGGATCATGCCGACCGATCCGGACCGGATGCTCGCGGTCAAAGCGCTGCCTGACACGGTTTTGAGGGCCCGGGCGAGCTGCTCCAGCAGGGCACGTTCCTCCTGTTGCCCAGCGAGTGGATCGATTCCGGCTCCCGCTGCCCCTGCC